>CBDURV010000147.1:0-8269 GCA_965369495.1 uncultured bacterium | reverse complement strand
CATGCGCCGCATCATGGGTCGCCTCTTCACGATGGAAGTGATGGGCATGGGCGACACCAAGCTGGTCATGCTCATGGGCGCCTTCCTCGGCCCGTGGGGGGCGCTGCTGGGTCTGTTCCTCGCCATGATCTGCGGCGTCGTGACCGGCGTGATCTACACACGCGTCTTCAAGACGCCGCACTTCCCCTTCGGCCCCGCCCTCGCGCTGGGTGGCTACCTGACGATGTTCTGGCCTTCGCTTGTGCCGGACATGCTGAAGGCCATGCAGGAGTACGGCGCCTCGATGCACCGCGGCGTGTTCCTCGCGATCAATCTCGCGCTGCTCGGCGTGGCGATCTGGCTCATGATGAGAGTCCGCCGCCGGGCGAAGGAATACACCGACATCATCGAGAAGGACTATGACCGCCTAGAAGAGGAGGACTAGCGACCTCCCACGCGGAGGACCAAGGCTCCCAGGGACAGGAACAGGACGGCCAGTAGCGCTTGCCACCACGCACTGCTGGATTCGCTCGCATCGACGGTGATGGCGGCGCGATCGCCGGTGGAGGCGAAGTGGTAGACCTCACCATCCTTCGGCAGGTCGATGCGCAGGGAGATGCGCCCGGTGGCGTTGGTCAGAATGCCGGGCCCCGCATTTCCGATGGCGGCCATGGCGTTGTCGTCGAGACCGGAGGTGATGTCGTCCAACTGTGCCAGCGGCACGCGCGCGGTCGCGCCACCGGTGTTGACGCCGAACAGAACGGCTTCGAGCGTCATGGGCGTCGTGCGACCTTCGGCCTCAGTGTGGTAGAGCCTCACAATTCCCGCATCGCCGCCGTCCTCGGGGCTGTAGCCGAAGGTGTTCAAGCTGTCACTGAACTGCACTCGCACGGACTGACGCTTCGCCACGTCGCCGGCAACGTAGATCGTCGCTTCGCGTCCGCCGCCTCCCGGAGGCGGCGGCGGAGAGCTTGCGTCGGTCGGCTCCCGAAGTCCGGGCGGCACTCCGCCACTTGGCCCGCGCCACGCGCCGCCACCCGAGTCGGGACGATCCGCGCGGCTCTTGTCGATTCGGAACGCCAGTCCGGCGGCAAGGCCGCGACCGCGCATGTTGGCGGCATCGAACTCCTTGAGATCATCGTTGTTCGCCAGCTTGTTGCGGTCCATGTAGGTGGGATTGACCTTCCAGCTCTCCACGGCCTGCCCGCGCCCCTCGGTCAACAAGCCGAAGATCGCGGTCGTGTCGTTCGGTGCGGCATTGCTCGCCTGCTGCGGAGCCGTCACAAATGCGACGCGCTTTTCGAGATCGCCGCGCGTGCGGCGCAGCGCACTGAGCGCGCGGTTCTGCGACTCGATCTGTTTGATCTGCAGATCATTGCTCGACTGCGCCTCGACCTGCTCGGCCACCCGCTGCTGCTCGCGTTCGAGGACGGCGACGTTGTCGAGCGCGCGCTGCGCCTGAAGCCGGTTGCCCCGCTCGGCTACGCCGTATAGCTCCTTGATCTCCTCGTACCGATCGGTCGCCTGTCCGACGGTGATCGACGATGCCTCGATTTCGTCCATTTCGGTGTCGAACGAATAGCGGAAGCCCGTGGGCAGATAGAGCGACACGGTGGTTCGGCGCACGTCGATGCCCTCCACCCGCGCAAGCTTCGCCTTGAACTCCTGCTTGTCGAGCGGCTTCGCACCGTAGGCGTAGACCACATCCACGTCGAACGCCGTCGCGCCGATGGCGACCTTGCGCAGCGGCACCAGCACACGGCCGCCCTGCATGAGCGGACGCACACCCTTGCCCGCGACCAGCACGCTGTAGAGTCGCGCGCCATCGGGCAGGCGCAAAATGAGGAACTGGCGCGAGCGGTTGTAGACGCGATAGGAGATGAGCGTGCGCGTCCAGCCGCTGCGATCCACGACGACTTGCGCCGCCGCGCTGTAGACGAGTGCGCGCGCAACCTCCTCGAACGAGTGCGTCTTGACGGTCACGTCGAGCGCGAACGGGTCGCCGGTGCCGACATAGCAGGCAGCCGCAGTGGTTGCGCTGGAGCCGGGCGGAATGAGCGGCAGATCCCCGAAGTCGGTCGACTCGAGCGCTTCGCTGCGCGTCATGCGCACCTCGCCGTCGGCGATCTTCTCGACCACGACGAAGCGGCGAAGCTGCGATACCGACCGCGGTTCGACGCCGCGCACCGTCGTGCCGTAGGGCACCTGGTAGCTGACCGTTACGGCGACGCTGCCGCGCGTGGCGTTGCGCAGGCTCAGTGTGTAGCGGCGCCCGCCGTCGATGGGCACCGACTTCGCCTCGCGCTTTTCCGGCGCGACGATGACGATGTCCTTCTCCTCCGCGACCGGCACGTCGAAGGAAACCTCATCGACGAGGCCGCGACGCACGTGGAAGTTCAACAGCGCCTCGACGCGCACGCGGTCGGAGAGCGGCACAATGCGCGTGACGGTGAAGGCATCGACTTCGCGGCGTTCCTCGCGCGTGGACAGGCGCAGGCTCCACGGCACCGCGACGTGGCGATAGGCGCGAATGGCGCGGAAACCGCCGCGGGTCGCCTTGGCCGCGCTGCCGAGATTGGTCGGCAGCAGGCCGTCGCTCTCCCCGGTCTCCACCTCGAGACCATCGGCCACGAGTACGCGCACGATTCCGGGTTGGCGCACGGCGCCGAGCAGCGTGAGCGCGGGCGCATCGACGCCGTCGGCCGTCTCCACGCGCCGCCGCAGGCGCACCGCGTAGGTCGCGCGCTGACGGTGACGGCGCAGCAGCGCGATGTGAAGCTTGCCGGTCTCGACCCACCAGTCGCGCACGTGCGGTCCCGAAGCGCCCAGCACCTCGTAGCCCTCCGGCACGCCGACCAGCAGTTCGAACAGGCCCGGTCCGCGCTCCACCTCGACCTCGAGGCGCACGTCCGCGGCGATCAGCTCCTTGCGCAGCGAGATCCACGTCTGCGACCGCGCGCGGAAGCGGGTCGCTTCGACCTTCACCCTCCAGCGCAGTTCGAACGGACGCACCGCGTAACGGTAGGCGCTATGCACGGTGCCCCACTCCGGCGTGCCGCGCCATGCGGGAGCCTTTTTGGGGGCCTTGCCGCGCATGAGCCCTTGGGTGGCGAGCAACTCGAGCTTCAGGTCGGGCAGCGTCTCCAGCGTGATCGTGCCCGCATCGCGCAGCACGTCGAGCGGTTGGATGAGCGGCGCCGACTCTTCGCGTTCGCGCTGGGTTGTGCGTTCGGCGACGATGCCGATGGCCGCTTCGCGCGTGTGCGGCCGCGAGAGCAGCACGGTCACGACGCCGTCGTCGCCGCGCTCCCAACCGGCCAGGTACTTGGTGCCCACGCTGCGCACGGTGAGGCTCTTGTCCACCATCACCCGCACGCGCGACGTGCTGCCGCCGCTGATGCCGAACCGCACAAATGCGCCGACCGCGGTGAATCCGTCACGCACCGAACAGGCGACATCGGTTTGCGCGCGCAGTTCGGCGACCTGCGTCTTGGGGCCTTCGGTTTTCGGTTTCCAGATGATGTTCAAAGTCGAAACGGGTCCGACGTTGTGTACGCCCTCGGTTTCGCCGCCCAGTGCTCCGACGACCACCTCGTAGCCCTTGGAGTCGTCTTCGAGGCGCATCCGGGCGGTTGCCACCGGACGCACCGGCAGGCTGATCCACTGCGTGCCGGCGCGTGTCTGCAGGCGCGGTCGCAGCGTCAGGACCAGCTCGTATTCGCCCTTGCCCGCGAGCATGACCGAGTAGCCGCGTTTGGTATCGACGGCCAGTGCGGCGGGTTTGCCGTTGAGCTTCGCTTGGGTCACGGCCACGCCCTGCAGGCGCAACGCCAACCGTTCCGACGCGTCGGTGCTCTTGACGATGCGGTAACTCGCCCGGACGGCGACTTCGTCCTTGAGGCGCACCGCCTCGTAGCTGGCGGCACCGACCACCGTCTGTCGTTCGGTGCTGTCCGGGTAGGCGAGCTTGCGCAGCTCGTGGTAGCGCGTCGCCTCCAGGAATACCTGCTCGATCTTGGTGTAGTCGTCGCCCTTGTAGGGCACGAGGATCTCTTCCGGTTCGCCCGCTTGCGCGAGGCCCGCCGCGAGCAGCAGCGCCGAAGCGCCGGCCGCGGGGCGACGGGGCCACCGAATGCGGCGGGCAAGTCCAAAGACTGCCGACACCAGGCGCGGCATGCGAATCAGCAGCGCCACGAAGAGCGTGAGCGTGAGCGCCCAGCCCGCGCCGCGTGCGAAATCACCGCTCAGGAACGAAAGTCCGGCGAAGTGCAGCCCAACCATGAAGAGTGCAGTGGCAGGCAGGAGGCGTAGCAGCGAAACGCGCGAAGCAAGCAGCAGCAGGATGGCCGCGGCGAGTCCGATGACGGCGCCCAGATAGTGGCGCACGGTGAAGACCTCGTGGCGCGCAATGCTCAACGTGACACCGCCCGTGGGAGCTAGCGACTCGAGTCGCACGACGTTGTCGGACTTGAGGAACTGCACGTCGAGACTGAGCAGCGCGCGCTCGGGGCGCTTGCGCGCCTGGGCGCGAGCGGGTCCATCCGCATCCGGCTCCGGCGGCGTCTCGTCGCCGCCGCGCGCCTGCTGCCAGGGGCCTTTCGACTTCTTTTCGCGCCTAGCGGGCGCGCGGGGCTTGCCGGCCGGGCGTTTGTCGGCGGCCTCCATATCGCTGTCTTCCTCGTACTTGGCCGTCTCCGACTGGAGCTGCTCCCGAAGTTTCCTTAGTTCGCCCTTTTCGGCCGGGATGTTCTTGCGCAGAAGGGAGTCCTTGTTTTTATGCTCGTTGGCCTGGCGCTTGAGCGCCTGCTTGTACGCCGTGCGGCTCTTGGAGTCGCGAGCGAACGCTTCCGTCGCCTTGGGCTGGCGGGCGGGATCCGCGCTCGGTTCCGTCGCCGGCGTTGTGGGGCCGTCTGCGGTTACTTCGTCGATGACAATGACTTCTTCGCCGAACGTGTCGCCGACGTAGGTCGCACCCTGCGTATCCGGTGCGTAGACGAGGGCGTCCACAGAATCGCCCGCAGCCCCACCCGCCCACGCAAACATCCGGGCGAGGTCGCCCAGCACGGTTTCGCGCTCGCGCGTTTCGAGCGGCACCATGTCGCCGTCGTGGCCGGTCAACGTGTAGCCGTCCGGTAGGTGAAGCGTGTAGGTGGTCTTGAGCACGTCGATGTCGAGCACGGGCCGCGCCACGCGCACTTCCGCCTTGTCGTCGAACGCATCGACTTTGGTCTCGTAGACGACGGCGACCACGAAGGGTGTCTCGCGCCCCTTGCTGCGCGCCAGCGGCAGCTTGAGCCAGCCTCCCGCCAGCAGCGGCTTGATCGGCTCGCCATCGACCAGTGCGCCGATCAGCCGGCTGCCCTTGGGGAGCCCGCAGAGCAGGAAGGGCTGGTCGTTGTTGCGCACACGGTACTCGGCGCGGCAGCGCAAGCGCCCGTCGGACGAAACCACGCCGTAGATATGCGCGGACAGCGCGATCGCCTGCACGACGGAGTGCGGATCGTGGCGCTGCGAATCGATCTTCACCGTAAACGGCTGCTTCGCGTAGGCGAGCACCTCGAGCGGCGAGTAGCCGGGCTGCTCAGGCAGTTCCGCCACGTCCGCTTCGCGCAATCCGCCGCGGTCCACCTTGAGCGCCGACGTGTCGCTGGATCCGATGACGAGGAAACCGCTCTCGCTCGCGCCGGGAAGCGCCAGCGTCGGTACGTCGCTCTTCCAGCTGTCCTCCTTGAATGTCTTGTCGAAGACCACGTCGAGGCGATAGAAACCACGCAGTCGCCGCTGGAACTTGAGCGTCCACACTTCCGGGTCGGCGCCGTCGTCGGGCGGCTGCCGTTCCTTGATGAACGCGCCGCGGAAGTCCACGGTGCGCCCCGTGCCCTTGGGCAACGCGATCTTCAGCTCGCGGATGCCGGCGCGCTCGATGCGCAGCGCCACCGTGGTGTGCACCTTGATCATCGTCTCACGCGGCACGACGCGGTGAATCACGGTCGCCGTCAACTGCGTCCGGTTGCGCTCGATATCGAACGTGACGCCAATCGCGGTGTTGTCGAACGACCATGCGAAGAGCGTCTCCTCGCCCACGGGAATGCCCAGTTCGTTGAGCCCGATCGAGCGTAGCCCCGTCAGCTTGGCGACACCCACGCGGAAGGCGCTGTCGGCGGCGACGGCGAGTTTGCCGCTCTGCTCGGGCAGGCCCGCCGCGATACCGGCGAACGTGAAGGTCGCCTTGCCGCTTTCGGGTACCCAGTCCACGCGGTCGGTATCCAGCCGCAGTTGGAGCACATGCACGCCGGGGTTGAGTCCGTTGGCGAACTCGAGAATGAGCTGGCCGTCTTTTTCGAGCCGGTGCGGAATGGCGGCGCCGTCCAGCAGCACCTCGCCGCGCAGCGTCCAACCGGCGGGCAGACGCGGGACCAGCCGGAAAAGCGGCTTGCCTGCAATGCGATAGACCACGTTGGCGAGCAGCGACTGGCCGCCTTCGCCGAGACGCAGCAGCGCGATGGTCTCGGCGCGCGTCTTGGAGGCGATCGCTTCCACCGTCGTCTTGAGTTCGGCGGTCGGCGAGAAGACCTCGAACAGTGCTATGCCCTGCTTGGGCAGTTTGTCGAGCCGTCGCGCGCCGCTCGCCTCGATGGCGGTCAGGCGCACCTCGGGACGAGCCACGAGGCCCACGGTGCCGCGGTAACGCACGGCACCCGGCACGCGCGGGAACGGAAGGTTCGCGACACCGGGATTGTCGCGCGGCAGTTCCGTTTCGAGCGTGAGCGTAATGCCCTTCTCGACCGGCTTGACGAACTCGATTTCGAGACGGTCGCGCGGTTCCGCGCGCACCAGTTTCCAGGTCTTGATGCCGGCGCCCTGCAGCGCGTGCACGAGTTGTCCCTTGGGCAGTTCGATGACCGTTCTGGCCAGCGGCGCACGCAGCACCTCCAGTTCGATGCGCGTGCTGGCGAGGGTGCGGGTTTCGCCCACGCTGGCCATCACGGCGAAGGTCGAGGAGACGAGCGGGT
Source organism: uncultured bacterium (assembly GCA_965369495.1). GTDB lineage: Bacteria > Planctomycetota > PLA2 > PLA2 > PLA2 > JBCDBY01. The sequence goes on along the minus strand of CBDURV010000147.1, from coordinate 1,277 downwards.
CGAGCTTGCGTGCGCGCGTGCGCGGACGCATCCAGAAGCGGAAGAGCCCCTTGCGGTCGGGGTAGCCGGTGACCGAGCCTCCGTTCGGACCGGTGGCAAAGGCGCGCACGATCGGGCCCACTTCGCCCTCCATGCGCGCGGGCAGCGTGAGGTCGACGCTGTGCGCGGCCGCGGACGGCAGCAGGAAGGCGACGCGTCGCAGATCGCGGCCCGACTTGTCGAGGCGTTTGGCAAACGTCGCCTTGACGCGGTAGGTGCCCGCCTTGGCGAAGCGCAGCACGCCGCCCATGTATGCGCCGCCCTCGTCTACCTGGACATCGGTCAACGCGATGCCGGCCACGCCGAAGGGTAGTTCGGCTGCGCTGGAGCCCTGCACGACGACGACGTATTCGGCGTCGAGCAGCAGGCGTTCCTTGACGATGCGTCCGCGCACACTGCCGCGCACGATGCGCGCATCCAGCGGCGGTCGCTCCGTGTCGCGGGCACGGGTGGCTTCGGCGAGATCGAGCAGACGGTTGTACTCGTCGATCGAGATCAGAAAGCCGGCGCCCTTGCCGGGAAAAAGACCGAGCAGGTCCGCGGCGGGAGCGTGTACCCAGACGCGGGGTTTTTCCTGCGCCAGCAACGTCGCGGCGAGGAGAAGGAGAACTACGAGGTGCTTCATGCCTTGGCACTCCGGCGGCGGTCACGGAACCACAAAACGACCGTGGCGCCAGCCACCCCGGCCAGCAAACCGTTGAACACGGCGATCCAGCCGTACGAGGAGAACGCGAGCAGCAGTAGCGCCCCCAGAATCAGCGCACCGCCGGCCGCAAGTGGCTTGAACGCGCGGGTGAGGCCGACCATTGCGCCGATGCCCATCAATGCGGCCAGCAGCGTGAACGCGATCTGCGCCGCGCCGCTGCGGTGATGGATGGTGAGTTCGCCGTTGCCGGAACCATTGGTGAAGATGATTTCGCGCGAGCCGTTTTCGGCCGGCATCGGAACGATCTCCTTGAAGTCGGGAATCTTGCGTGCGCCCACCGGCGTCGCGCCGCCCGGCCCGGCTGCGGGACGAATCAGGCCGCCCAGCGCCGCGACGGAGCGGAAGATCCAGCTATTGCGTTCGGCGCCGTCGCGCGCCGGTACGACGTTGCCGTCGAAGCCTGTAATTTCCCAACTGCCGGGAAAGACCACGCTCCACGTCAGCAGCGCCTGAAAGGGCGCGCCCTGACCTTCGTACTCCGGCAGCACCGGGCCCCGCAGAGCGGTACCCGCGCTGCGCGAAACCGCAAGCG
>CBDURV010000146.1:0-8273 GCA_965369495.1 uncultured bacterium | reverse complement strand
GTGATCGGCCTATCACCATTGTCCGCATGAGTCGCGAACGGCTTGGGGCCTTGGGCTCTGAGCTTTGCGCCGCGACTAGGCCGTCCCGTCCGCGAGCGAACGACGTGGGGTTTCGGCAGTCGCTGGCCAGGCATTTGGTCAACCGAGGCCCCACATCAATCGTTACGCCAGCGGCTGGACTAGTCGTGGCGCAAAGCCCCAAGCCCAGAGCCCAAAGCAGCGCGAGCGAAGCGAGCAGCTAGATTTCGACCTCGGGCTCGTAGCAGGGGCGACCGCGAACGCAGACATTGAGCCACACCTCCCCCCCGTCCGGGCCGAGCGGCTCCTGCGTCTTGAGGCACCAGCAGGGAGTGGAGAGCTCGTCGTGCAGGTCGAGTTCGGGCGACCCCTCCGGCAGCGGCTCGAAGAAGAACGCCTTGTTCTGGATGTGTCGGCAGGCATCGAGAGGCTTCATCCCGCAATCTCCTTGAGCGCTCGGCGCACCAACTCCTCGAGAACCGGAATCTTGAATCGGTTCCCCGACAGCGCTGTAGCACCGGCCACGGCCGCCTTGGCGCCCGCGTCGGGATCGAGTCGCTTGCCGGTCAGGGCGCGTTCCGCCGCGACCGCGCGGTACGGCGTCGGCGCCACGCCGCCGCAGACGATGCGGATCTCCTTGACGACGCCGTCGCGAATGTCCGCCGCCGCCGCCACCGACGCGATGGCAAAATCGAAGCTCTGCCGCTCGCGGAACTCCACATAGACGCTGTTGCGTGCCAGGGCCGACGGCTCCAGCAGCACCGAGCGAATCAACTCGCCCTTGCGCAGCGCGAGGTCACTCATGCGACCGGGCTTGACGCCGTCGTAGAGCAGTTCAATGTCCATGACGCGATCGCCATCGGGGTGCACGCACGCGGCGCGCGCCTTGACGGCGATGAGCGCCGGCGCGAGGTTGCTCGGGTTGGCGCAGTGGCAACCGCCGCTGGCGAAAAGCCCGTGGTAACGGTTCTCCGCCCGCTCGGCGCCGGCCGCGCACTGCTTGTCGCCCAACTTGATGCAGGCGTGGCCCGGCGTGCGCAGATACCAGCAGCGCGAAGCCTGACCGAGATTGCCGCCAACCGTTCCGACGTTGCGGACCTGCGGCGTGGCGGCCTCGTCCGCCGCCGTGCGCAGCGCCGGGAACTCGAGCTTGACCCACTCGTCGATTGCCAGATCCTGCAGCGTCGCGAGCGCGCTGATCTCGCCCTGCTTTTCCTCGTCCTTGACGGGCAGCAGGCTCACGACGGCGTCCGGTTCGACAATGCGCTTCTTGAGCAGGTCGAGCAGATCGGTGCCCGCGCCCTTGGCCACGGTGTGCGCGCCCTGGAGCGCCGCGCTCGCCTCGGCGAACGTCTTGGGCTGGAGGTAGCTGAAGTTCTTCATCGGATTTTCCCGAGCGCTTCGAGAACCTTGTCCGGCGTGATCGGCAGCGAACGCACGCGCACGCCGATCGCGTTCGCGACCGCGTTGCCGATGGCCGCCGCCGTGGGAACCGTCGCCGGTTCGCCCAGGCTCGACACTCCGGACGGCGTGATGCCGTTGGCGACGCTGAACGGGATGGCAACGATCTCCGGCGTGTCCATCGACCCGGCGATCTTGTAACTGACGAAGTCGGCATTGAGCATGTCGCCGGTACCCCGGTCGAGGGCGCGGTTCTCGAAGAGCGCGTAGGAGACGCCCTGAATGATGCCGCCGTTGATCTGGCTGCGCGTCGTGAGGGTGTTCACCACCCGACCGCAGTCGTGCACGCCGACCACCTTGATGACGCGCACACCGCCGGTGGCGGTGTCCACCTCGACCTCGGCGAACTGCACGCCCGCCACTTCGCTCGCGTAGCGGTCCCGCCCGCGGAACAGTTCGCGATCCCCGCGGCCGAGCGTTTCGATCACGTCGCCGTGCATCATGGCGCACGCCTGCGCGAACGTGATCGGCTCCGCCGCGCCGACCACTTTGCCGCCCTTGAGACCCATCTTCTTCGCGTCACCGCCGAGTTGGTCGGCGACCGCCTGCAGAAGCTGGCGCTTGGCGGCCACTGCCGCGGCACGCGTGGGCGGCGTCAGGGTCGGAGTCGTGGTCGATCCGCCGCTGGCGGGGCCCGGCGGGTCATTGGTGTTGCCCATATCGACGCGGATCTGCTCCGGCTTCAGCCCCAGTTCCTCGGCGGTCAAGATCGCCAGCACGGTGCGCGTACCGGTCCCGATGTCCTGCGCACCGTTGGCGACGACGACGCTGCCGTCCTTGCCGATGCGACAGCGCACCGCACTGCCGGGTCGTCCGGTGTGGGGCCAACGCGCCGACGCCATGCCGATGCCGCGCTTGACGGTGCCACTGCCACTGCCCGACTTCTTGCGTCGATCCCAGCCGATTTCCTTGGCGCCCACGTCGTACTGCGCCAGACGCACGGGATGCTTGTCGTTCTGCTTTCGAAACGCGAGCGGATCCATGCCGATCGCCTCGGCCAGCTCGTCCATCATGCCTTCGAGCGCGAAGACGCCCTGCGGGTGACGCGGAGCACGGAAGGCGCGCCCGCGCCCGGAGTTGGTGGCGACGCCCCAGCTCTTCTGCGCCTTCGCGCGGAAGGAATAGATGCCGGGGTTGTAGACGCCCGCGCCGCGCCCCGAGGTGCCCGCGGTACCCCACGACTCGACGGCCGCGCCCATCAGAGTGCCGTCCTTGTTGACCGAGAACTTGCACTGCTGAATGGAGTCGGGCCGCATGCCGGCGATCATGTGCTCCTCGCGCCGGTCGAGCATGGCGCGGCAGGGCCGTCCCGTCTCCCTGGCGACGCGCGCACAGAAGATGTCCCACGCGTCGGCGCCGAACTTCGAGCCGAAACCGCCGCCCATGTGTTCCGTGATCACGGTGACGTCCGCGGGCGCCATCTTGAGCGCGCGCGCCAGCGATCCGCGAAACGCGAACGTTCCCTGCGTGCTGCCGTAGGTGGTGAGCTTGCCGTCCTTGAATACGGAGACGCTGCCGTGCGTTTCGAGGCAGGAGTGCGTCTGCACCTGCGTGCGGTACTCGCGCTCGATGACGACGTCCGCCTCCTTGTGAGCCGCCTCGACCCGTTCCATTTTTCCGCTGGGGCGGTAGGCACTCACGTTGGGGTCGCGGCCGACGCGCGGCGCGTCCGCCAGCTTGGAGTCATCGACGGTGACGACGTGCGGCAACACCTCGTACTCGATGTCGATCATCGCCAGCGCGTCGTCGAGGATCTCCTCGCTCTCCGCCGCGATGCCCGCCACCGCCTCGCCCGCGTAGCGAATGCGCTTGCCAAGCTCCGCCTCAACGAAGACGACGCCGGGTAGCGCGCTGGCGCGGGTGGTGTTCACAGCCCCAACGCGCGCCGCCCCGTGCGGACAGCGCAGCATCCTGGCGAAGAGCATGCCGGGAAAGCGGCGGTCGTAGGAGTAGAGCGCCTTGCCAGTCACCTTGAGGCGCGCGTCGAGGCGCGTGTGGTCCTTGCCGACGACATCGAGTTTGGCATCGACACCCCACGCGGGCGGCGCGCCCTCGGGAAACGAGTTGTCGATTTCGCGTTCGTTGCCGGGAAAGCCGAGCTTGATTTTCTTGTCGCTCATTTGCCCGCTCCCTTCATCCCCGTCGAGGCAGTCCGACACGCCTCGAAGACGTGCGGATAGGTCCCGCAACGGCAGAGATTGCCGCGCACCGCGTCGCGGATCTGCTCGTCCGTCGGCGAGCCGTTGGATTCCACCAGCGCCGTGCACGACATGATCATGCCGGGCGTGCAGAAGCCGCACTGCACCGCATCGTGCTCGATGAACGCATCCTGCATCGGGTGCAGCTTGCCGTCCCGTTCGAGCCCCTCGATCGTGCGCACTTCGCGGCCGGCGGCGTCCACCGCCAGCATGAGACAGGAGTTGACCGTCTTGCCGTCAACCATGACCGTGCATGCGCCGCACGCGCCGTGGTCGCAGGCGCGCTTGGTGCCCGTCATGCCGATTCGATCGCGCAGCGCGTCGAGCAACGTCACGCGCGGTTCCACGCTGAGCCGTGTGCGCTTGCCGTTGAGAGTGATTTCGAAGGGGACCGCGCCGGGGCCCAACGTGCGCACGCCCTTGGCCGCCGCCTTGCCCTCCTGGCCGAGCGCGGGCGAAACCGCCCCCAAAAACGCAGCGACTCCCGCTCCGCGAAGCACGGCGCGGCGGGACACCTCAAAACGATCATCGGGCATGTCGGACCTCCGGAAACCCAGCCTACGCGAGGGCTGCCAAGACGGCCACCCCACCTTGCTACGCTTTGGCGCATGTGGGAATCGTTGGTCGCGACGGGCCATTGGCTCTGGGATCAGGCCACGATCATCGTGCAGGCGGTGATCTCGCTCTACATCGTCGTAAACCCCGCCGGCGCGTCGTCGGTCTTCCTCGGTCTGACCGAGGATGCCACCCCCTCACAGCGGTTCAGCGTCGCGCTGCGCGCCTGCATTGTCGGAGCGATCATCCTGATCATCTTCGGCCTCTCAGGCACGTTCTTCTTCAAGTACCTCAAGATCACCGGCTGGTCGCTGCGCGTGGCGGGCGGCATCATCATGTTCGGATTGGCGTACAGCCTCGTGCGCGGCCGCGAAAAGGAGTTCTTCGGCGGGACCAGCGTCGATACCGACCCGTCCCACCTGAAGAACATCGCCTACTACCCGCTGGCGATGCCGCTCATCGCCAGCCCCGCGTCAATCATGCTGGTGATCACGCTCTCGCCTGCGGGCACCGACATCCACGGCCAGTTCGTGCTGCTCACCTCGATCCTGCTCGTCTGTGGCATCTGCTTCTTGAACATGCTGCGCCTCGGCTGGCAACTCGAGCGCAAGGGACCCGGCATGTCGTTGATCATGCCGCGCCTGTGGGGGCTGGTGCTGGCGATCATCGCCGTCCAGTTCATCGCGCAGGGCGTGGTCGAGGTGGCGAAAGAGGTGCTTCCCGAATTGTCCGAGGCTTGGCACGAGGGAGTTCCGAAGTAGTCGTGGATCCGGCAAGCGAGAAGACTGGCCTACACTTCCACAATCGGCGTGTTATTCGTAGGTCATGGACACTGTCACCCTGTCGTCCAAGTACCAGTTGGTCATCCCGCGCGAAGTGCGCGAGCGCCTCGATCTCGAGCCCGGCGCGAAGTTCACGGTGATCGAGAAGGGGGGCATCCTCTACCTGGTTCCCGAGCGACCCCTCGCCGAGTCTCGGGGCATCGCGAGCGGGACGAAGCGCAACGGCCTCCGCGACAAGACGGAACGCCTTTGATCGTCATCGACTCGAGTGGCTGGATCAAAGGCTCGTCGTGCCGCGCGGCACGATGCCAGGCCGGTAGCGGCCGACGCGGACTTCGAAGGACTGCCCGACGTAGCGCTGATCGCCTAATCGGCCGCGTCTGGGTTACATGCGCCCGCTCGCGAACGGCCATGGGCTTTGGGCTTGGGGCTTTGCGCCACGACCAGACCGCTGCTCCGCGCACCGATTGGGATGGGGCCTCGATTGCGCCGAATATGCAATCGAGTTCGAACCCCAAAGCTCAAAGCCCAAGGCCCAAAGCCGATTGCAGCGAGCGCTATTCGTCCTTCGGCTTGTCGTACTCCAGCTTGAGCTCGGCGGGATCGGTGATCGGCGCTTCGCACGTGAAATTGCGGCAGACGTAGGCGGCGGGGACGCCTTTTTGGGGCGCCTTGCCCTTGGCGGGCGGCAGCAGCTTTTCGAGTTCGGGCGTCACCAGTGCGAGCACGCGGTTGGGGTTCGGGGCGCGCCAGACCTTTTGCACGAGAGCCTGTGTGCGCGCGTCGTCGCGCGCGCCCGCAATGAAGATCTCGCGCGTGTCGTCCGCGGCGAAGTCGAGCGCACACATCATGGCTCCGTAGTAGAAGAGCGCGCGCGGCGCCGTCTCGCCGAACGCGTTGAAGGTGCGCTGCGCCTCCTCGCGGTAGGCGAGGTTGCCGGTCAGGTGCATGAGGCGCAGCAGGTTGTCCGCCATGATCGAGTTCCCGGCAGGGCGCGCGTGGTCGAAGGCATCCTTGCCGCGCGCGATGAGGTTCTCGCCGTCCTTGGCGGTGTAGAAGTAGCCGCCCTTGGCAGCGTCCAGGAAGAGCTCGTCCGCCTTCTTTTGCAGCGTGATCGCATCGCGCAGCCAACTCTCGTCGAAGGTCGTCTCGTACAAGTCGAGCCACGCCCGCACGACCCAGGCGTAATCGTCCAGAACGCCGTCGTGCGCCGCTTCGCCTTCGGCCCAGCGGCGCAACAGGCGGCCATCCTTCCACATCGTCTGGCGCAGGAACTCGCCCGCACGCACGGCGGAATCGAGATGGCTCTGTTCGCCCAGCGACTGATAGCTGCGGCAAAAACCGCTGATCATGAGCCCGTTCCAGCCGGCCAGAATCTTCTCGTCCGTGAACGGCTTGGGACGCTTCTCGCGCGCGGCATACATCTTGGAAATGGAGTCGGTCAGCAGCGTGCGCACCTCCTCTTCCCCGCGCCCCATCTCCTTGGCCACCGATGCGACGGACTGCACGACCTGCAAGATGCTCTGGCCCGGACGGTGGCGCCAGTTGCCGGTCGGCGAAACGTCGTAGTGCAGTGCGACCGCGCGCGCGCCGTCCTCGCCCAGCAACTTCTTGAGTCCCGCGGGATCCCAGATGTAGAAGCCACCTTCGCCTTCCGGGCCACCGGGATCGTCGGCGTCCTGCGCCGAAAAGAAACCGCCTTCGGCGCCGGTCATTTCACGCTGCACCCAGCGCGCGATGTCGTTCGCGGTGTTCCGGTAAAGCTCCTTGCCGGTGATGCGGTAGGCCCACGCATACAGTCCGAGAAGCTGCGCATTGTCGTAGAGCATCTTCTCGAAATGCGGCACGAGCCAATCGCGCGTCGTCGAGTAGCGGTGGAAGCCGCCTCCGACGTGGTCGTGGATGCCGCCCAGCGCCATCTTCTCGAGCGCGAGGTCGGCGGTCGCCAGCGCTTCTTTGTCGTCGTGTCGCAGGTGGTAGCGCAACAGCAACTCGATCACGCTGCAGTTGGGAAACTTCGGTGCGTGCGCCTGGCCACCCCAGCCGCCCATGCTGCGGTCCGAGTTGCGCTCCGCCGCGAAACGCGCCAAGCCGACGAGGCTGGAGGTCAACTCCTCGGGTTCGCCACCGTCGTACGCGCGCTGCAGGTGCTCCCGGATCTGCTTGCTGTCCGACTTGATCTTGTTGTGCTTTTCCGGCTCGGTCCACGCGTCGTGCACGTTGCCGAGCAGGTTCATGAAACCCTTCTTGGGCCAATATGTGCCCCCGAAGAACGGATCACGATCGGGCGTGAGGAAGACGCTCAGCGGCCAACCGCCGCGCTGCCCCATGACCTCGGTGACCGCCTTCATGTAGATCGCGTCGACGTCGGGGCGCTCCTCGCGATCCACCTTGATGCAGACGAAGTTCGCGTTGAGCAGCTTCGCCACTTCGGAGTCCGCGAACGACTCATGCTCCATGACGTGGCACCAGTGGCAGGACGAATAGCCGATCGACAAAAAGATCGGCTTGTTCTCCTTCTTCGCCTTGGCGAACGCCTCTTTGCCCCACGGATACCAGTCCACCGGGTTGGTGCCGTGTTGGCGCAGATAGGGCGACTTCTCCTTGGCGAGGCGGTTGGTCTTCACGGAGGGCACCTTTACTTTTTCCTCGCATCCTGTCAGGGCGACGAGCAGAACGAGGGCGAGCGAACGCATCATCGCTGAATCGTATCAGCGCTAGACTGTCGCCATGCCGCGACTACTGGAGAACCGACGCGCGTTCATTACCGGCGCCACCCGGGGGATCGGGCTGGCGATTGCCGAGGCGTTCGTGCGCGAGGGGGCCGAAGTGATCGCCGGTTGCCGCGACGCGGACGACGTCACGATCGGCGAGCCGTTCGTCTGCGACCTGCGCGCCCCATCGCTGCCCCCGCACCCCCTCCACATCTTGGTCAACAACGCGGGCGTCTGGTTGCCGACTCCCGTCACCGGAGAGGGTTGGGACGACGGCTGGGATGAGCAGTGGCAGATCAACCTGCGCGGCGTCGCGGACCTCTGCCGGCAGTTCGCGGCGCGGGCGGAGCGCGGGAACTGCATCGTGAACATCAGCTCGCGCGCCAGCCACCGCGGCGAACCGGGCTATTCCGCCTATGCGGCCAGCAAAGCCGCGCTCAACGCCCTGACCAAATCGTTGGCTTGGAGCTTGTCCGAGTAACCACCGTAAGGACCGAAGCCGAGCGAGACGTTGCTGGGCGAGCCGGGCCGAGGATGGCGTATTC
>CBDURV010000145.1:0-8310 GCA_965369495.1 uncultured bacterium | reverse complement strand
GCGAGCGCACCCTGCATCGAGGGCAAGGAGATCTACGTCACGGGCGGCGGCAAGTTGATGCGCCTGCGCAGCGGCGACGAAACGCCGGTCTGGTCGATGGGCACCCAGTGCTACGGAGATCCGGCGCTCATGGGCGAGGAAATCTACGCGCTCGAGACGGACGCCGACGGCAAGGCGGCCCTCGTCTGCCGCGCCCGCCTCGACGGCAGCGAGAAGGCGCGCGTGGTTCTCGGCGAGTCCGGAGAAACCGGCATGGTCGCGCTCAACCGCGCGCAGGCCTGCGTGCGCATCGACAAGCGCTGGGTCATGGTGCGCCGCGCGGCGAAGGACGGAAAGATCACGCTCGACAAGCCGTGGTCGATCGACCTCACCGCCGAGCCGTTGCTCTATTCGCGTGCGGTGATCGGCATCGGCGGCAAGGACGGCGCGCTGATGCTCTACCGCATCACCAAGAAGAAGAACATCCGCCAGCCGATGGTCAAGGCGGCCGAGCGGCAAGACCTGCTCAAGGGCGCGGGCCTTCCCATGTCGATGCAGAGCGTCTTCAGTTGCGGCCTCTGGACCGGCGACATCAACGCCAACCGCATTCGCTGGCACCTGCACGAGCGGCCCGACCGCCGGCTATTCGACAAGGGCGTGGGGCTGCGGCCGGTACCCGTCGACAACGAACGCCTGCTGATCGTCTCGGCCGACCGCAAGCGCATCATCTGCATCAAGCCGGAGGTAATCGGATCATGAGGACTCTGCTGGCACTGCTGCTCGTCGCTGGTCTAGCCACAGCCGACAAGATCGTCTTGCGCGACAAGACGATCCTGGAGGGAACCGCGAAGGCAGCCGCCGACGACGGCAAGATCACGATCGGCGCCCGCACGCTCAAGCCGGACGAGATCCTGCTGTGGGTGGACGGCGAAGGCAAGCCGATCAACACGCCGACGTTCGTGGACCAGATGCGCGCTTACGACGCGATCAATGACGTCACGATTCTCGAGCGTTGCCGCGAGTTCATTCCCGCCGCGATCGAGGCCAAGGCGGGCGGAAGCGCGCGCGCGCTACTGGCCGAGGCGGAGCGTCTCGGCATGCCCGCCGACGAGGTGGACGCGTTGAGCCCCAGGGTCCTCGCGACGCCGCCCGACAAGACGGATGCGGCCTACGACCTGCACGAGCGCAAGGAGTTCGCGACACTGCTGGCCCAGCAATCCAAGGCGAACGGCGCGCTCAAGGGCAAGCTGCGCGGACTCGAACTACTGCGCGCCGCGCTCGTCCGCGACGAACAGCAGAAAAGCGCGCTGGAGATCCTCGAAACGGTCGCGCCCGGCAAGCGCACGGGCCGGCGTCGCCGGCGACGCCGCCAGACCGACGAACAGAAAAAGGCCGCCGCGGCGCAGCGACGCGTCTGGCTCGACTGGCAGGTCGATGTGCTGCCGTCCAAGTTCGGCCGCATTCGCCTGCTCAACTCGGGCCACCCCGAAATGCAGCGCGCCAAGGAGCTCTGGCGCCCGCGCAACAAGGACACCGGCCAGCGCGGCGAACCGATCCCCATCCACGGCATCGAGACCGAGGAGATCGTCTTCCTCACGCCCATGGAAAAGACGGCGATCGTCAAGATGTGCGTTTCCATCGCCCGCACCAACTGCCGCGCACTGGAGAAGCTGTTCGCCACCGACGAGCCCAAGCGCGGCACGACCGACCCGCTGGTGATCTACTTCTATCGCAACCAGAAGGAGTACATCGAGCTGTCGGGCGAGGGACGCGGCACCCGACCGAGTCCCATGATCGCCATGTCGGCCGGCCACTACATCTCGACCGAAAACGTCTCCCGATTCTTCTGGCCCAACCGTCCCGGCGCGGCGGAATCGGTACGCGAGACGTTCGTCCACGAACTCACCCACCACTGGATTCAGGAGCGCAATCCGCGCTGGTCCCGCGCCAACGAGGCGCAGGGCGCGCTCAAGGTCACGACCCCCGGCGTCTGGATCGTGGAGGGCATCGCCGTCTTCATGCAGGAGGGTCGGTTCGACCTCAAGGAAGGCACGTGGTCGCACTTCAACCCGCACTGCCTGGCGCTCGACTCCGTCGCCGCGATCGCGAAGATGAAGCTCATGCCGTGGGACAGGCGTTTCAAGTGGTCGCAGTTCGACCCAAGCAACGCGGCAGCCGCGTGCGTCATCCCGGTCGAGAAACTCATGCCGTGGGAACGGCTGTTCACGATCACCAAGATGGACCTCAGCACGAACGTCGAGACCGGCAAGATCCAGGCGCACTACAAGGGCAAGTGGAACCTCCGCCCGATCCCGATGAGCGAGATGCTGCTCTTCTACAAGCAGTCGGGCTCGGCATGTCAGTTCCTCTATTGGGGCGAGAGCGGCAAGTACCGCGAAAAGCTCAAGGACTACGTGACCGCCTACTACACCGGCGACAAGAAGGGCACCGATCTTCAAACAGCGTTCGGCATGACGCCCGACGAACTAGGCACAAAGGTCGAGGTGTTTGCGCAAAAAGTTGTGGATGGGTGGAGGCCCCCGTCGGAGAAGTAGGGCGTACTTGCGAACGGCTTGGGGCTGTGGGCTTAGGGCTTTGGGCCGCGACCAGGTTGTCCCCACGCGAGTCGAATCGTGAATGAAGCTCGATTGCGCTCCGCCTCCGACCCGACAGCCAATCGAGGCTCCTGCCCGATCGACAGGCGGGGAGGCGGCCTAGTTGCTGCGCAGAGCTCAAAGCCCAAGGCCCAAAGCCTGTTCGTTAATCCCTCATCACCTGTCCCATCGCCGCCCCGCACGCAACGCAGATCGAGAGGCTGACCATGTTGCCCTGGATCATCGCGGCGCCGCGGATGTCACCGATGAGAAATGCGACGGACGGATCGAGTCCGATGGCGCGCAGGAACCAGGCGACCAGGTAGGCGCCGGAAAAGAGCAGGATTCCCCCGAGCGGATCGGGGCGCAGCCGCATCAGCAGGTAGCCGGCAAGCGCGCCCAGAAGCGCCTCAAGCAGGAACGAGTGCCAATAGATCGCACGCCGGGTCACGGGCGCCGTCGCCAAGGTCGAGACGATGCCGATCATGCCGCCCGCGAGCGTGGCATTGCGCCGATCACGGCGCTGACGCCGCAATGCGTCGAAGTCTGCGGCTGCCCGATCGGCGGCGTACTCCTCGTGGAGACGTTGAAGCTGCTCCTCCATGCCCCTTTCATCGGCACCCGCCCGCAACCGATAAAGGAGCCATGGCCGACGACGTCTCCAGGGTGTACGAAATCCCGCTGGATCGCGCGCACGATCCGCGCGAGGAGGCCGAGGCGTTCCGGCGTTTGCCTGAGAGCATGAAGGATGAGCTGCGCGACCGGTGGCGCGACGTGGAAGGCACCAGCGACACGATGCGCACGCTGCGTCGCAACTCCATCAAGAGCTACGTAATCGAGATGGCGGCGGTCTTCGCATTCTTCGAACTCTTCGCGATGCTGCGCCACTTCTGGATCTTCCTGCCGGCGCTCGCGGTCGGCGCCGTCACCGGCTGCGTCGCCGGCAAACTGCGCGCGGGACCGTCGAGCTATCCGTGGATCGCCGGCGTCGGTTACGTGCTGCTGTCGTTCACCGGAGCGGGAAGCAACCTCTTCGCGTGGGTCGCGATCGTCAGCATTTCATCATTGCTCGGCTACTCGCACACGCTCAAACGGTTTGATCGGACCGAGTCTTAGCTCGAACCCACTCGGCTCTGAGCTGTGGGCTTTGAGCTGTGCGGAGCAACCAGGCCAATTCTCCCGCGGGCGATCTGGGCTGGGGCCTCGCTTGTCCTAGGGGACGGCTCCGGGACTGCCGAGGCCCCATGACGGTCGGTACGCAGGCGGTTGGTCTGGTCGTGACGCAGAGCTCAAAGCCCAAAGCCCAAGGCCGTTCCCTAGCGGATCACGTACTCCAGAATCGATACGACTTGTTCCGGCGTCTCCGCCACCGCATGCGCCGCAGAATCAACTTCCTTGAGCGCGTGCGTCAACGCCGGGTCGTGCAGCGTGATAATCGTCTTGCCCAGCGCCGCCGCATAGCCCGCATCGAAGGCCGCGTTCCACTGGCGGTACTTGTCGCCGAAGCGCACGACGACGATGTCCGCCTTGGCGATCAGGTTGCGTGTGCGAATCGCGTTCACGCCCGCTCCCTTGTGGTCCTTCCAGAACCCCTTCTCCTCGGCCCCGAGAATCGCCACGCCGCACTCGTCGCTGGCCGCATGGTCGGTCACCGGCGCCAGCAGCGTCACCGGCAGCTCACGCCCCCGCACCCCCTCCGAGATAAGCTCGCGCCAGTCGGTGTGAATCTCCCCGGACAAATAGACGTTCCACTGCATGCAGCGTTTATACATGGCAATCGAGATGAGTGTCTGGAGCCGGGGACTCGCACTGCTACTGCTGGCGACGACCGCGTTGGCGCAGGACCCGCTCTCGCCCGCCGAACTCGCCCGCGCCATCCGCTGGGCACCGCATGGTGAGTCGGCGGATGCGGCAGCGCGATTACTCGGACGCGGCGGCGAAAAGGGCTGGGAGCGGCTGGCCGGCGTGATTCTCCAACTCGAACCGGACGCGGCGCAACGTCTCGTCCGGCACCTTGCCGACGGCCGCGCACCCGCGCGCCTCGAGCGGATCGCGAAGACCGTGAGGGTCGCCAAGGATCCCCAGGTCCGCGCCGTGTTGGTGATCGGATTGGCAAAGGGCTATCCGGCAAGCGCATCGGTCGTCATGGAACATCTCAAAAAGGGAGGGGCGCGGGGAACCGACGTGGTGCGCGCCCTCGACGTCGCCGGCGCGCCGACGCAGGTGCTGATCGACTGCCTCGAGTTTCCCGCGGTCGCACTCGAGGCGTACGCGCTGTTGCGCAAGCGCGGCGGCGAGGCGATTGGCGACGAAATCGCGGCCGCCGGGCGCAAGGCGGCGCTGCTCGGATTCGACCCGCACGCATGCGAAGCGCTCGCCCGCCGCGCACCCGATTTCGATCTTCTCGCGGCGGTGGCCGAGTTGCTCGCCGACCAGCAGCGTGACGTGCGCGTTGGCGCCCACGCGCTGTTGATGCACGTCTCGGGCAAGAAGCTCGCACCGGACACGCTGCTCTGGCAGTCGTGGATCGCGGCGCGGCGCGACACGTTCAAGCGCGCGCCGGAACCCACCGAAGGCGCCATCGCCGCCGCCGTGCTGCGCGGTCGCGAGTTCCTGCGCACCGCACTGCTGCGGGACGGCCGCTGCCGCTGGACGCGCGAGAGCGCGGAGAACGGAACGATCGGCGCCACCGCATTGGCCGTGCTCGCGCTGCGGGCGGCCGGCACCGCGCGCGACGACGCGGCGATTCAACGCGCGCTGCGCGAGACCATGTTGGTCTTCGGCAAGCGCGACCTGCCCGGCCTGCCCGCGATCCCCAAAAAGTTCGAAACCTACAACGCCTCGCTGCTGGCCATGGCGCTGACCCAGGTCGATCCCGTGCGCTTCCGGCCTGTGCTCGAAACGCTGCGCAAGCGACTCGTGCATGGACAGCTTCCCGACGGCCGCTGGAACTACAAGTCCGGCTACGCCACCGACAAGCCGCCGTCGGGCCAGGGCGACAACTCCAACACGCAGTACGCCATCCTGGGACTGCGCGCGCTGCATCGCGCCGGACTCGAAGTGCCCGCCGCCGTGTGGAACAAGAACGCCGAGTACTGGCGCAAGAAGATCAATGCGCACAAGGGTTGGCCCTATCACACCACGAAGGACTGGCGCAGCATCCGCCGCATTTCCATGACATCGGCCGGTGTCGCTTCGCTGGCGATTTGCATTGAGGGGGTCGCGGGGGCGAAGGCGCGCGACCTGATCGACGGCGACGCGACGATGCGCGCCGGACTCGAGGGGCTGGGACGACAGTTGTTCGTGCGCGGATTCACGAAAGAAGCGCTGTACGCGCTCTACAGCGTCGAACGCGCGTGCGTCCTGGGCAGCACGCGCGACTTCACGCTCGGCAAGCAGCGTTTTGACTGGTACGAGCAGGGCGCGCTCAAGCTGCTCGCCATGCAGGCGCGCGCGGGTTCGTGGGGATCGCGGCAGGCGACGCCCGGTGTGGACGGCACCGGCTGGGGCCCGCACGTGGACACCGCCTACGCGATCCTCTTCCTCACACGGGCAACCGCGTCAATCGGGCGCGGACAAGTCAAATCGGTGGCGGTGACGCTGGGCGCCAAGGAGAAACTTCTGGTGCTGTTACGGCCCGTCGCGGGCAAGACGAACAAACCGCCCCTCAAGCAAGTCGCGCCGCCGCTGCTCGTGCTCGAATCGACGCGCCTTACCAGCGCGGGCGAGCGCGTCAGACTCGTGGGGCGCGTAGCCGGCGGCGCGACGCTGCAGGTGGAGGGTCGCGCCGTCGCGGCCGATCTCGACGGCTGGTTCACGATTGTGCTCGATGCGACCCGGCCACGCGCCATCGTCGTCGAGGCGCGACACGGCGAACGCACCCAGCGCATCACCGCCCACGTCGAAAGGGACACCACCGCCCCCACCGTCCGGATCCGCGGCAAGTCGGTTTTCGGGCCCGGACTGCAAGCCGTCACGATCGAGTCGGACGAGGAGCTATCGCATCTGGTCGTCGGGCGCCGCACGGTGGTCGCGCGCGGGCGCAGCGTCGTGGCGTGGGTGAAGCTCAAAGAAGGCAGCCGCATGCTCGGTGTCGAAGCCTACGACCGCGCCGGCAATCGATCGCGTCAGCGTCTGCCGATCGAGGTGGCCAACCGCGTGCTCGCGCTGGACGGTGCGTCGGCGCTCGGCATAGCCATGCACCCGCTGCCGCAGGTGATGACGGTCGAGTGCTGGGTGCGTGCCGAGGCGGGCCAGACCCACGCATCGGTGCTGGCCAATACCGAGGGGTCGGGTTTCGCCATCTATTGGCGACACCGCGGCCGCGCCAAGACGCCCTCCGGCTGGAGCTTCGTGCTGGGCACGGGGTACGTCTCCACACGCGTGGCCAAGTCGCCGCCGGCGCGCAGGTGGGCGCATCTCGCCATGACCATCGACGAGGAGCGCATTCGCATCTTCGTGGACGGCAAGCCGTCGGGCGAGACGGCAGGCGGCCCCCGCCTGCTGAGCCGCTACCACGTCATGGTGGGCGCCGAGCCCATCTCGCGCCACCGGCCCAGCATGATCTTCAAAGGCGCAGTGGACGGAGTCCGTATCAGCCGTGGCGTCCGCTACGAGCAGCGCTTCCGACCGGAGCGGCACCCACAGGCCGACAAGCAGACGTTGCTGTTACTCAATTTCGACGGTCCTAAGCCGTTCGCGGACGAATCGGGCGCCCATCGAAAGGTGTTCGTGCACGGAAAGCCGCAAGCGTTGGTGGAGAAGCGATAATCTTCCCGTGCAGCCCAACCGCGTTCGCATCGTCGAGGACAATCTCGACCGCTATCTCGCCACGGCTCCCGCCGTCGCCCACCGTCTGGCCGACCACCAAGCGCTGCATCCCGGCGGGACGCTGACCGCCCTGCGCGCGGTGCGCCTCTTCGAGGACCAGGTGCTCAGCCGCCAACTCGACATCGGCGCGCGGCGACTCAAGCAGCGCGCCGAGGGCTACTACACGATCGCGAGCGCGGGCCACGAGAACAACGCGATCGTTGGAGCGCAACTCGCGCCCACCGATCCCGCCTTCCTGCACTACCGCAGCGGCGCATTCATGATGGCGCGCGCACGTCAACTGCCCGCGGCGACGCCGATCTTCGACACGCTGCTCAGCTTCTGCGCCAGCCGCGACGACCCCATTTCGCAGGGGCGCCACAAGGTCTGGGGCAGTCGCGCAATGGCGGTTCCGCCGCAGACCAGCACGATCGCCTCGCACCTGCCCAAGGCGGTGGGAATGGCGTTCGCGCTCGGACGCGCGCGGCGCATCGGGGTGGCGGCCGCCTGTCCGGAACGCGCC
Organism: uncultured bacterium; assembly: GCA_965369495.1. GTDB lineage: Bacteria > Planctomycetota > PLA2 > PLA2 > PLA2 > JBCDBY01. Next base: position 405 of record CBDURV010000145.1, on the reverse strand, counting down.
ATCGTCTGTTGCAGTTTCGGCGACGCCTCGGCCAACCACGCGACCGCACTCACCGGCGTCAACGCGGCGCGCTACGCCAGTCGCCGCGGCAACCCGGTGCCGATCCTCTTCGTCTGCGAGGACAACGGCATCGGCATCTCGGTGGACACCCCGCGCCGCTGGATTACCGACGCCTTTTCGGGGCTGCGGCACCTGCGCTACTTCGAGGCGACCGGTCCGCTCGAACAAACGTGGGAGTCGGTGCGCGCGGCGGTTGAAACGTGCCGTGCCACGCGCGGGCCCGTTTTCCTGCATCTGCGCACGGTGCGCCTCTGGGGCCACGCCGGCAGCGATGTCGAAACTTCCTACCGAAGCGTCGAGCAGATCGAATCCATCGAGGCGCGCGACCCGCTGCTGCTCAACGCA
>CBDURV010000144.1:0-8313 GCA_965369495.1 uncultured bacterium | reverse complement strand
ATTTTTCGTGCCGGCATCGAGTCGATCGATCGCGGACAGGTCGAGGCGGCGCGCTCGCTTGGCATGAGCCGCGGCCAGGCGATGCGCCACGTCGTCTTTCCGCAGGCGTTCAAGCGCATGATCCCGCCGCTCACCGGCGAACTGATCGCGCTCACCAAGGAGTCGTCCCTGCTCTTCTTCATCGGGCTCGTCGAACTCATGGCGGTCGGGCGCCAGGTGGGTGTGGACACGTACGACTATCTTGAAAGCTACCTCGTGGTCGCTGGCCTCTACCTCTGCCTCACGATTCCGCTCTCGCTGCTTGCGCGGCGCTTGGAGCGCAAGCTCGGCTCGGGCCGCGCGCTGGAGTCGCACCTTTGACCACGCGCATCGAGATGAAGGGAGTCGTGAAGCGCTTTGGCGACGTGACGGCGCTCGACGGAGTGGACGTGGCCGTCGCGAAAGGCGAAGTCGTGGTCGTGATCGGACCCAGCGGCTCGGGCAAGAGCACGCTGCTGCGTTGCGCCAACGCGCTGGAGATACCCGAAGCGGGCGAGGTGCGCGTGGAAGGCCAACTCATCGACGGCCATGCCAAGAGCATCGACCGCGTGCGCGCGAATGTCGGCATGGTCTTCCAGCACTTCAATCTCTTCCCGCACCGCACGGTGCTCGACAACGTACGGTTGGCGCCGCGCGTCGTGCTGGGCGAAAACCGAAACGACAAGGCGCTCGCGCTGCTCAAGCGGGTTGGCGTCGACGACAAGATCGCCAACTACCCCGACACGCTCAGCGGCGGCCAAAAGCAGCGCGTCGCGATCGCGCGCGCATTGGCAATGGAGCCGATCGCGATGTTGTTCGACGAGCCGACCAGCGCGCTCGACCCGGAAATGGTCGGCGAAGTTCTGGCGGTCATGAAGCAGCTCGCGGCCGAGGGCATGACGATGTTGGTCGCCACGCACGAGATGGGCTTCGCGCGCGAGGTCGCCGACCGCGTACTCTTCATGGACGAGGGCGCGATCGTGGAGCAGGGCACGCCCAAAGAGATCTTCGACCGCCCGCAGCACAAGCGGACGAAGGCGTTCCTGTCGGTGGTTCTCTAGGACCAGTATCTCCACCAAAAAGCGGGGGCCGTTCGGTCCGCGCGATCGGCCAGAGTCAGCGCGAATCCGATCGGTGCCGGACCGGGATCGCCTTGGCGGAAGTTGTAGCGCGTTCCGTTGCGGCGCGTGCCGCGCAGGGTCATCCGGAACTCCTCGAAGCAGCCCTTCGTCAGGTCGAACCCCGCGACCCCCTCGATATCCCCCTGCACGCTGCGCGCGCCCGCCACCGCATGGGTCACACCCTCGAATCGGATATCGACACGGCTGCCCTCCCGGCCCGTCACCGTCACGCGCAAACGCGCCTGCTCGATCTGCTTCGTTTCGTACGCAGCCGTTTGACCGCGCACGCTGTCGATGAAGCAAAAGCGGGCGAGGCGCTCCACCAGTGCACGCGGCACATCGTGCTGGGCGCCGACCTTGCACTCGGCGGGCAAAAACGCGCGCGCCTCCGCCTTGCGGAACCAGACCGTGTCGGTGTTCCACGCGCTGCCCCGCCAATCGCGCGCGGGCGCCTGCTTGGGGCGCGGAAGGTCGCGCACGTAGACTCGCAAGGCGAGCCCATCCGCAGGATAGAGCGGCTCGCCGCGACGCCCGCGCCCGGTCGCCGTGTCGGTCGGGGCCGGGTCGAGGTAGCGCTGCTTTTTCGGCAGCTTGTTCCACGTCGCCCACGCCGCGTCGAGCATCGCGATCACGCGCGCGGGATCGTTGGAGTTGACCGAGCCGAGGAAGCGGCCGCTGGGCGAGGCGCAGTAGATGCCCTGCCGAGTCTCGTTGGGGCCGCGGCTCTTGTAGTGGCCCTGCTCCGAAAAACCGCGGAAAAAGTCGCACTCGCGTCCCGCGCGCTTGTGGAGGTAGTGCACCTCGTCCGCGCAGGTCACGAATCGCTTGAGCCGTTGCTGCACCTTGGGGTTCGACCAGACAGACTGCCGGCCGCGCACTCCATTGTTTCAGGTGAGGCCGAGCGGGTGCCCGTTCATCGTCCAAAGCAGGATCGGCTTTTTCTGCGCATGCGCTTTGACCACGCCTGCCCAGAGCGACGGCGCCCACTCGATCTTCTGCCAGCGCAACTCGCCGGGAGCGGGGCAGATCTGTCGAAACAGCTTGTCGTCCTGCGCGCTGGCGACCAGGAGCAAGAACGGGAGGACGCAGAGAGCACGGAGCATGGCGGGCATTTTACGCCCCCGTGCACCGTGCGCGTACGATGGCGGCGGAGGGGCTCGAACGATGAAGCGCGTCGCGTTTTTTCTCGCATTGGCCGCCGGCATCGTCGCCGTCGTACTACTCACGATCTCGATGACCGAAGACGACGTGCGGCGGGATCGGCTGGAGGGCGGCGCCCAGGAGAGCCGCGAACGCGATGGCGGCTCCGACAGTGAAGGCGGCGCGGCCAGCGAACCGACCCCCGACAAAACGAAGGGCGGCGTCGATGACGATCCCAATCGCGTCGCGGGCCCCGACCTGAAGATCCGCGGCATCGTGATGCTGAACGGCAAGCCGGCCGCGGGTGCGACCGTCAGACTGCTCCGCGCGCACCCGCTTGACGGCGGCCTCCGGCGCGGCCTCGCGGATCCGCGAAGGGGGATGGTGGGATTCCCTCCGCTGGCGGAGACCAAGGCCGACCAGGAAGGCCGCTTCGAGCTATCGACTGGGCGACGACGGCGGCTGATTGTCGGCGCCTTCGCAGCCGGTACCGGCGTGACGCGGATAGAACTTCGCGCGCCGGCCACGGGCGACCCCACAGAAGTGAGAATCGAGCTGACCGCGGGCTTCGGTGTCGTGGGCATCGTCGTGGACGAAAACGGCGAACCGGTCGAGGGCGTCGAACTGGTCAGCAGTTCGGGCGGCACGTCGGGCGCCTACCCGTTCCTGCAACAGGCGACGTCGGGCGCCGACGGCCGCTTTCGGTTCGGCCAACTCGGGCAGGGCTATCACACCATCATGACGCAGCGCGAGGGCTACCCCACGCTGTCGCGCCGATTTCAGGTGCCCCAGACGCGCGAGATCCAGATCCAACTGGTAAAGGGCGGCACGGTCAGTGGGGTGCTAAGCGAAAAGGACGGCTCGCCCATCACCAGCGCGCGCATCGTGATTCAGTCCGGAGACAGCGCTGGCACGGCACGCGGCGCCGCCGAGGCGACGACCGACGCGCAAGGCGCATTCGAAATCGCGCTCGCAGTGCCCGGTCCGATCTCGATTGCCACCATCGTGCACGCCGACTGGGGGCGGCGCGAATCGTCGCGCGGCGATGTGGTGCTGCCGCAGAAGGCCATCGAAGCGGGCAAAGTGCTTGAGTGGAACATCGAGCTCGAGTCAGGCGTGCGAGCGCGCGGAGTGATTGTGGAAAAGGAAACCGGCAAGCCGGTGGCCAACGCGCGGCTCGCGTTCCTGCGCAGCCATAGCACGGCGCGCTCTCGGCAAGTGGTGCGCTGGGCGGTGGCCGACGCGGACGGGCGCTTCGACGTCGATCACCTGAGCGAAGGCAGCTACGCGATCGATGTGAAGGCCGCCAACCACGCCCGGACGATCGCCCGCTGGTCGCAGCCGAATCAGCAGGTCGTGAACGATTTCTTCAGCGATGGCGTCAACGACCCTGATCCACTGCGCATCGAGGTAGGCGTGTCGGCGCGCGTGGAAGGACACGTACTCGGGCTGGAGCAGCGCTCAAGCAACATCTGGGTGCGGATGCCGGCCATCGGCAACACCTCCAACAACCGCGCGGATGCGACGGGCTTCTTCGTCTTCGAACACGCGCCCGTGGGAAAGCCGCTGAAGATCACCTCCGCATCGCCCAAGGCGGAAAGCGAGGAATTCAGCATCGAGAAGGGCGAGGTCAAAACAGTCGATCTCGACATCGACAGCAAGCCCCAGTTCACCGGCATCGTCATCGGCAGCGACGGCAACCCCATCGCCGGTGCATACGTCAAGGCGGCCATGGAGAATCAGGCGCGGAGTCAGCTCCGCAACATCCTGCAGCAGGGCGGATGGGGAACGTCACGCACCGACGCGGAGGGCAAATTCAGCATACATCTGCAGGGGTGGCAATTGCAGCAGATGGCGTCGCAAAAGTGGGCCCTCGCCGCGGTCAGCTACCAGTTTCCGCTTCAGATCAAACGCGACGTGCGCGCGCCGAAGGACGGCGAATCACAGTTCGTGCGGTTCACGCTGGAAGGTGGCGGCAAGATTTCCGGCACGGTGGAAGTCGAGGGCAAGGGTCCCGCCCCCAACGTACGCGTCGCCGTGTCGCCCAAACACCTTGACCCCAAGGAACGCGCGAAGGACGCGCGGCAACGCCGCTACGGGTACACCGATCTCGTCGGTCGATTCGAGGTCGAAGGCATCGGGAGCGGGGAGTGGAACGTCTCCACCTCCACGCCCGACGGCCAGTCGGAGTCGCAGACCGCGGTCGCCGGCGACAGCGATGTTCGCCTGAAGATCCAAGCCACGCTGGCCATCGCGGGTCTCGTTGTGGATGAGGACGGCAAGCCGGTTCCCCGCGCGCGGGTCTACGCGGCCCTTCCCGGAACGGACAAGAAACAGCGCAAGCGTGCGCAGGCCGATCAGTCGGGTCGCTTCCGGATTGCGCACCTCGAACCCGGCGACTACATCCTCGAGGCGGCGCCGACCAAGAACCAAAACGGCTACTGGAACGGCCAGGTGTCAAAGGGGTTCAAGGCCACCACGACGCGCGCCTACCCCGCCGGCACCGACGATATCGTCATCAAGGTCGAGCCCGGGAGCAGGATCGCGGGCCGCATCGTCTCGCCAGACGGTAAGCCGGTCGGCGCCGCGGGTGTGATGGCGCTGAAGGCCGTGGCGGCCAATTCCAGCCCGCGTCGTGGCCGGCAGCAGAATCAACCCACCACGTTCTCGAACGGGAGCGGCGAGTTCGAACTGTTCGGGGTCGAGGATGGCGAGTACACGATCGTCGTGGTGGGCAACGGCTATCTGATCGAGCAACTCTCCGCGACCGTCGGCCAGCACAACCTGGTCGTGAACCTCAAGGAGGGCGGCACGATCGAAGGCAAGATCCTCGCGCCGGACGGATCGCCGGTGGCCAACCAGTGGATCAACCTGCAGCCGAAGGATCCCGAGGTGACGAGGAAGTTCCAGAACATCTGGGCGCGGGGCCAACAGGGGTGGAACGCGATCGGCGGCTGGCAATCGCAGGCGGCCACGACCAAGTCCGACGGGACATTCGAGGTGCGCGGTCTCTTCCCCGGCAAGTACGGCATGACACTCAACACGCCGCGCGGGGTCATGCCCAAGATGGAACTGCACACCGGCGCGGGCAGGGTCACGATCCGGCTGCGGCCCGCACTGACGATCGAGGGCCGCGTCGTCACGGAGGCGGGCGGCGCTCCCGACACGGGCGGCAGTCCGATCTGGGTCAACGCGCAGGGCGTGAGTTCGTGGGTGCAGGCGGACGCCGATGGCAACTTCGAACTCAAGGGCGTTCCCGAGGGCACGATCAAGGTCAGCGTCTGGGCCGGCAACAAGTACATGCAGACGACGGAGGAGGTGCAGGCGGGCGCGGACAACGTGCGCATCGTGCTCAAGGAGCGGCCGACGCCGGTGCAGCCACCGCGGCCGCGCTAACGCGATCCGGAGTCGCCGGGCACGCCGGCAGGCGCTTGCGGCGGGCGCGGCGCGATCCGCGGAAGCGCGAGCGCGAGCCGAAACCCGACATCTGCTGAACGCGCCGTCGCGGCCATGCGATTGACCACGAACGGCGCGCTGCGGCGGCCGAGCAGGTCCTTGAAAGAGCCGCCGAAAATGCGGAGGCGCTTCGACTTGCCTGTGGCCGTGGTGGTCCACTCGGAGACGTTACCGAGCAGATCGTGGATGCCCGCCGGAGATCGCCCGCGCGCGAACGAACCCGGCGACTGCTCCGATCCCCGCGCCCCTTCCTTCGAATTCAAGAAGCGCGCGTCGAAACGGCCACCCCACGGGAAGCGCAGGCGTCCGAACGAAGTGGCCGCGTTGGAGAGTTCCTCAAGCGAAGGCAATCGCGCCTTCTTCCACTTGGCGTACGCGCCGGCCTCTTCGTAGCTGATCCAGACAACAGGATGCGCGTCGTCGCCATCCGCCCATCGCCCGCGCTTGAGACCGGTCGCCGCGGCGAAGGCGGCAAACTCGCCACGGGTGACCTCGCGCGACGCCAGATAGAACGCGCCCTTGAGATGAACTCCGCGGTGATCAACGCGTACGGGACCGTAAACGAATTCCATGCCGGCGGGAGCGTGCGCACGGTGATGCGCCAGGACAATTCGCGTGGCGAGCCTGCGCGAACGAAGCCGCCGATCCGCGTCCGGGCTATCCACGCTTGCGAGCAGCGCGGGCAACGCATCGATTCCACGCTTCAGCAGTTCGGCATCGTCCTGTGTGCCGGACCGGGCGGTCGATATGAGCAACAGGGGAATCAGCGGGAGCAGCAGCGGCGCGAGGCGGAAGGGACGAGTGCTATCGCCGGGCGCGCTCACGCGGTCTCGCTCGCGTCTCGCGAAGAATTCGCAGGATCGTAGCGGGCGGACAGCTCGCGGCGCATGGCGGTGTGCGCGCGGTTGAGTCGGGACTTCACGGTGCCGAGCGAGCAGTCGAGGATCTCCGCGATGTCGGCGTAGGAGAGGCCCTCGAGATAGCGCAGGACGATCACGATACGGAGGCGATCGGAGAGGTGCGTAAGTGCCGCGCGCACATGACCCTCGAGATCACGCTGCGCGTATCGCAGCTCCGGTGCGCTCAGCACGGTGGGATCCGCCGGGCCGTCGAGCAGAGCGGGCGAGGCGCCCGGCATGGGCGCGCGGCGGCGGCGGCGCAAGTGGTCGAGAGAGACGTTGACGCTGATGCGATAGACCCACGAGGCGAAGTGCGCGCGAGCCTTGAAACGATGGATCTTGCGGAAAAGCAGGATGAACACCTCCTGCAGGACATCCGAGGCTTCGTCGCGGTCCCCCACGATGCGCAGCGCCGTGTTGTAGACGCGTTCGCGGAAGCGCTCGTACAGCACGCCCATGGCCATGCGGCGCGTGCTGCGAACCTGGGCAAGCCGCACGATATCGAGGTCGGGGTCGGGGCGCGCAAACGGATGGTCATCACCGCGCGGCGAGGCCGGCGGCGGCGGCGGGGAACCGGAGGAACCAAGCGTAGATCCACTCATTAGGGCGTACCCAAGACGGCCTCATACATCAGACGCCGAAAACGGCTCAGTGATAAGACCCACTCAATGCTACGCCGCGGTGCATTGAATTCGCGGCAGCTGGCGTGGAATTGCTGCCTGGCGTGGCGATTGTGGACGCGTGAACATTCAAACGCAGCGGTCGATGCAGCAAACAGCCACGTATCAGCCACGAATGGAGTGGCCATCACGTGCGGCACCAGAGCCGAGCTCGCCCCGAACTAGCCATCACCGGATCAAAACGCCCAAACCAAGCCGATTTCAGGCAAGTACGCGACTCGAGGCACGAATGCAGCATTCATGACCGCGATTAGTCTCATTATTAGTCGCATTTGGTCCCAAAACGTCTCGCATTGGTCGCATTTGGCCCAATCGCCGTTTCGGCCCGAGACACCCAACGCATGCATATGCATTGAATGCACGCGTAGCGCCACGCAACCTATTTATCGACAATGGTTTATGCGACCACTCAAAAATCCGAAAACACCCGCCAAATTCGGCGGAGCACTTGGCTCAGACGATCATTCAAGACAGGATCGTAATCACGATGATCGCACACGAGAGCGTGCCCCCCGCGAACCCCAGTCCTTTGGCAGCACTGGATTCCCCCCTCGCGGAGCGCTCGCCCTCACTTTTAGGAGGAACCATGAAGAAAGCCGTCCGCAAAGCCAGCCTCGCCCTAGCCCTTATCTGCTGCACCGCCGGAGTCACCTTCGCCGGAATTGAAGTCCTCGCCCACACATGGGTCATGGGCATCGAGGTTCTCCAGAACGGGACCACGGTCGTGCACACCCACTCCACCGATTTCCCGGAAGGCGCCACAATGAACGCCTACCGCGACGGTCAGCACCTCGACTGCCAGCTCATCGGCTCCGACGGCTACGCAACCGTCGTCTTCCCCGACAACCACCCGAACAACCTCATTGTCATGAAGACCGCGTCCGGCATCGAGGTCCTGAGCGGTCCCCCGCACGGGATTGAGGTTCTGTCGGGCGGAGAAGTCGGTATCTGGGAATTCGACTAGTCCGAAGCCAGTGTTCTCGCAATGCTGAAAAGCGG
>CBDURV010000143.1:0-8350 GCA_965369495.1 uncultured bacterium | reverse complement strand
GTGCCCTGCTCCACGTCATCAGGGATGAAATCCCCGTCACTGTCCGGCGCCGTCGAAGCCTGAACCAGCGCATCGATCTCGCCGAGGGTGGGCAAGGTCGACTGGTTCAGCGTGATTGGCGCGCTGCCTCCCCCGCAACCGACCATCGTCAGCAGAAGCGCCGCCGACGTTCCCAAAACCGTTCTCTGCAACCACTTCATCGGAACCTCCATGGGTCCCTGCAGTGAGCAGAAGCCGATCTCCTGCTCAGGACAGAAGACGTGAATTCGACGCTAGCACTTCACGCGCGGCTGTCTATCGTCTATGCCGACATTTCGACGCGCGCGCCATGCGGACCGGTAAGAAATGGAGGGGTGCGGGGAACCGCGATCAGCGAATCGAGCGGTAGAACTTCACCATCGCGGCGATCTTGTCGGGCTTCTTGCGGAGCTTGCTCCACGCGAAGACCATGACGCCGGTCGAGGGCGGTCGAGTCGCGTGGTCGAGCACGCTCGCGATCTGTTTCACCGGCACCGGTTCACCCCAGTCCCCAAGCTGCACGATCGGCCAAATGCGCGCTTCCTTGCCGAGGTGCTCGCCCAACCACTTGGTCTGGCGCGAAATCCAGGCGGGGTCGGAAGCGTGCCCAAACCGCGCGTGATAGGGCATGGGCGAAAAGACGTCGATGTAGCGCGCCTGCGCCTTCAGGTCGATGGCCAGCTTGCGCGAAAGCGCGCCGTTGCGCTCCTGATCGGTCCATGGGCAGTGAAACGTGCCCAGCAGCGCCTTGGGCCGAACCTGGTCGCGGATCAGCGCAAACTCACGCACCCAGTCGGTAAAGACCGCGCAGCGCCAAGTGACCCAGTCCTTGTCCTTGGACTGCGCAAGGCAGCGCTTGCAGTAGCAGGTGTCGGGCAGGGCGGGATCCGCGCGTTCCCAACTCGCATGCGCGTGGTGGTAGTCGAGCCAGACGCCGTCCAACGCGTGCGTCTTGAGCAACTTCCGAAAGGCGTCCATGCGCCACTTGCGATAGCCGGGATGCGTCGGGCAGATGCCCTGCCAGCCATGCGGTGCGGCCGCACGCTGGCCGTCCTTGCCGACCGGTGCCGCGTCCGGATGCTCCTTGAGGTAGTCGGCGCGATGCAGCGTGTTGAACTCGGCGAAGACCTGAGCGCCCTGCGCGCGCAGCAGCGCAATCCGCTTCACCGTAATCCCCCGCTCGCCAATCCACACGGCGTTGACCGCGGACTCCTTCAGCGTTCGCCCCTTCTCCATGAGCGTCGTGGGTACGCCGCCGTAGATCCCCCGGATCTTGATGTGCGGCCGCGCGGTGGGCTCGCCAAACGCGAGCGCCGCAAGCAGGAGGGTGAGCAGAATGCGCATGTTTTGGGACTGGACTCGTCATCCAGTCTGGCAGAAAACCGCCCCGGTCCGTACTCGCGAGCTAGAGCTTCCCATCGCCCCTGAGGGCTCGCACTACCGCCTCGAAAGGAAACTCGGGATCCGAGACCGTGTCCGCGAATGCAGCAAGGTCTTCAAAATCCTCTCCGAGACTCTGCCGCACCGCCTCGTTCACAAGTTCGGACACTGATCGATTGACGTCCGCGGCTTTCTGGCGAAGCGCCCGGTGCAACTCTTCGTCAAGGTGGATGGTCGCTCGGTTGCTCATGCTCCAGAAAGTACCGCAACGATGGCAAAACGTAAGGTGGCACTCGAATCGGAGCGGAATCTCCGGGCCTGAATTCAAGGGCTACAGCGAGCGATAGATATCCGGACGCCGGTCCGCCAGAAACGAGAACTGCTCCCGTGCGGCCGCCACCTTCGCGGCGTCCACCGGACCGGAGCTTGCCGACGATTCTCCGAACGGATCGATGAGTGCGCTGTCACCGGAATAGGCGAGGCCATTCGCCTCGCCCACGCGATTCACGCCCAGCACGTAGCACTGGTTCTCTACCGCCCGCGCGCGCAGCAAAATCTGCCACGCATCGCGGCGCACCTCGGGCCAGTGGGCCAAGACACAGAACAGATCGGTGTTCGCCGCGGCGGCGCGGAACAGCTCGGGAAAACGCAGGTCGTAGCAGATGAACGGTGTGACGCGGACGCCCTCGACGTCGATGGTGAAGATCGAACTGCCGGCGTCGTAGTGATCCTGCTCGCCCGCCAGCGAGAAGGGATGAATCTTGTGGTAGCGGAGTTGCTCGTTGCCCTGCGGATCGTAGAGCGAACACGCATTCCGCGGGCGCGCGCCTGAATCTGCGTAGCCGCCCATGACCCACACGTCGTGGCGCTGGGCAAGGTCGCTCAAAAACGCGCGAATGCGTTCGGCGTGCGGCGCGATCGCAGCGGTGTTCATCGAGAAGCCGGTGGCGAACATCTCCGGCAGCACGAGCAGTCGCGCATCGGTCGCTTGCTCGGCCAACGCGGCGGCGCGGGCGAAGTTCTCGTCGGGAGATTCCCAGGCGATGTCGAGTTGCAGTGCGGCGACGATCATGAGCGAAGTCTCCGTAACCGCTCCGCTCCCGCTTCGAGCGTCGGCAGTTGCTTGCAGAAGGCGAACCGCAGCAGCTTCTGCCCCTCCGACTTGTCGGCGGTGTAAAAGCAACTCGGCGGAATCGAAGCGACGCCGATGGTCTCGATGAGTTCCCTGGCATAGCCGCGGTCGTCCTTGTCGCTGAGCGCGCGGTGGCTCGCGCAGACGAAGTAGGTGCCCTGCGGCACGGCGACCTCGAAGCCGGCGTCACGCAGCGCGCCAACCAACAGGTCGCGCCGTACCGTGTAGTCGGCGCGGAACCGTGTGAGGTAGTCGCCCTGAAACGTGTCGAGCGCGTGCGCCATGGCGACCTGCAGCGGGCGCGCCACCGCGAACGTCAGGAACTGGTGCGCGGCGGCGCAGGCATCCACCAGCGGCGCGGGCCCGCAAGCCCACCCGATTTTCCAACCGGTGAAGCTGAAGGTCTTCCCGGTGCTCGAGAGTGTCAACGTCCGCTCGTGCATGCCGTCCAGCGTAGCCATCGGCACGTGCTCGATCCCGTCGAAGGTCAGGTACTCGTAGACCTCGTCCGTCACCACGATCAGATCGCGCTCGATGGCGAGATCGGCAATCGCCTGCAATTCGTCGCGACTGAACACCTTGCCCACGGGATTGTGCGGCGTGTTGAGCAGGATCAGGCAGGTCTTGTCTGTAACCGCCGCGCGCAACGCCGCAGCGTCGAGCGCGAAGTCGGGAAAACGAAGCGTCACGAACTTGGGCACGCCACCCGCCATGGCGATCGACGCGCAGTAACTGTCGTAGTACGGCTCGAACAGGATCACCTCGTCGCCCGGATTGAGCAGGCCCAAAAGCGACGCCGCGATCGCCTCGGTGCAACCGCCCGTGACCACGACGTCGGTCATGGGGTCGAGCGTGATGCCGTAGTCGCGCTGCTGCTTGCGCGCGATCGCCTCCACCAAGGCCGGGTGGCCACGCGAGCGGGCGTATTGGTTCTCGCCCGCCTCCATCGCGGCCAAGGCGGCGGCGATGATCTCCGGCGGCCCCTCGAAGTCGGGAAAACCCTGGCCGAGATTTACGGCGTCGTGCTGCTGCGCGAGCCTCGTCATCTCCGCGAAGATGGTCTCGCCGAACGGCTGGAGTCGCAGGCAAGTGCGGCTGGCGGTCATGTCGGAAAGTATCGTAGCGATCGCATCCGGGCGAAGGGCGGGCGATCCGGCGAAAATCCGCTCACAAAGCCAGTTTCTAGTGGAGGCTGCGGGGATCGGTCGAGTTGAGAGGACATCTCGACGACGTCGCCAAACAAAATCGAACTTCACGGGATTCGGCTCGGCGTATGAGTTACCTTTGTGGCAGGTAATTGGCTCGGGTTGAGACCCCCGAAGTATCAGGAGTGGATAGATGAACAGGAAATTAGTCACCCTCGCGCTTGCTGTTGCTATAGGCGTATTTGCGGCGCGCAGCGAAGCCGACCCCATCGTGTGGGTCAACCAGGGCATCACGTTCACGCTCAATGTCGTGGACAGTGGCGGCCAGGTCGATGCCAAGCTGACGGTGGACCGCACGGCGGATGCGAACCCCGACCTGCTGGCCGGCGTGAGCATCAAGGTTTTCAGCAACGACCCGCCGTCTGCGAGCGGCTTGCTCGTGGGCAGCCCGTCCGCGACGTGGGTTGGTTCTGCCGGCAGCGTCGGTGGCCAGGACGGCCTGTTCAACACCACGACGACCCCCGCTTTTCAGACGCTCCCTGAGGGCGACGGCTTCTACTCGGCCGTGTACAACGCAATCGGGGGCGAAGCCGGTGGCGGCACCAGCGTGTTCGACTTCCGCTGGTTCACCGACATCAACCCGCTGCTCGCTCCGTCGATCAAGGCGCTGACTGTGTTCGGGACCAAAGATGTTGTTCAACATCCGGGCGGTCAGTTTCTCGGATTAGTAGACAAGCACTCCCGCCAGTGGTCCTCCGGTCCCCTCGACACTCCGCCCATCCCGGAGCCGGGAACGATTGCACTCGTCGCGATCGGCGCAGCGGGCTACCTCGTCGCGCGCCGTCGCCGCCGCTCGAGCTAGATCCGAACCAACCAACAAAGGGCTCCCGCATTCCGCGGGGGCCCTTTTTTTTTCGGCGTTGCGGCGTAGGCGCGCCGATCGCTAATCGCGCACGGGGCGGCATGCATCCGAGTCACCACTCAGCAACTCGATCAGGTCGCAGACGTCCTTCGCTGTCCCCGGAGCCTCCTGAACGAGTTCCATGAGGGCCTCGTCGAACTCGTCGGCAGAGTCGATCGCTCTTGCGCGGCGCATGCCGGGGTCGCGTACAGAACGCCCCGCGCGCGCGGCGACCGGTCCCCTAACTTGAAGCCATGGGGTCCGATGTCGGCCCGGTCATTGCAGTAAGCGGCAGCGGAACCGTGTAGGTCTCGATTTGCGGGTGCTTGCGGTGGAAGGTCTCGATCGCGATCGGGATCAGTTGCGCCATGTCCCGATCGCTGAAGGTGGCCGCGCCGCGGTGCCAGACGAAGGCGATCGGATCGATGAGAAGGCGCGAAGCGGCGGCGTGCGCACGCACGCTGAAGTCCGTGTCGTCGCACCCGTACCCGTCATAGTCCTCATCGAACCCGTCGAGTGAGACCCACGCGTCGGTCGTGACGTAGAGGAAGAACCCGCAGAGGCGGTGCGGCGAATCGAGAAACGCAACCTCCTCCCACCTGCCCTGCGTTGCCGGATAGGCCTGCACGCTCTGAACTCCACCGCCGCCCGCGTTCGAGACAGCTCCCACAAGGCTGTTGCGCAAAGGCCACGTGGCCAGACGTGCGCAGGCGGCGGGCGTGGGCGAGGTGTCGTCGTTGGCCAGCAGGATCGCATCCAATTCCGGATAGAGTTCGAGCAGGCGCCGGGCACCCTTGTTCACGCGCCGCGCAAAACGGAAAGGAGTCGGATCGTGCTGCACCTCGATGCTTGTCACGGCCCGCCCCAGCGTGTCCGCCCGCTGTTGTAGCGCGGTCGCAACCGCGGCAGTGCGCGTGACGACAACCGCCCGGATGGAGAGCCCAGGCGGGCAAAACGCATTGAGGGCCGCCAGCACCCGCGAGGCGCCGACCGCGGTTGGGTCGTCCGTCGGAATGCAAACCCCGATCACGCGTGCCGGAGAGCCGTCGCACGATCGCAGCGCAAGCCGCGCGCAGCGCTGATTCCACTCCCAGTAGTTGCACGGGCCCAGATCCTGCTGCGGTGGCAGGAGATCCAGGATCGCGGATGCGGGCTTCGGCGTCATCCAGTACTCGGCGCGGCGCATCCATCGCCACCGCACGCCAATCTCGAACCACCGCGCTGCGTCGTCGCGGGGCCGACGGGAAGCGAGCACGCGTCCATGCGGCGTGGCCGCAAGCCAAAGCGCGAACCACTCTTGCGGCAACCGCGGCCAATCGCTGATCCGGATCGTCCTCCACGGCGGCGAAGTGCCCGTTCGAATCGATCGAGCCTCCGTGCGGCGCATGGCGGGGTAGCTTACAGAACGCCACTCCCGCGCGACGAGCGGTCCCTAACTTGGAAAAATCGCGCCAGGCTCCGTACTTCCGACTTTGACGAACTGTGACGTTCGCCTCTCGTCTAATACGGGTATGCGATCGTCACTCCTGCTCGCGCTTGCCTTTTTTGCTTTCACACTCCCCACCGCCCGCGCCGACGACGACACCCGCGTCGGCACCGTGGTCGATCGCCAGGGTACGGCCTTGGTGCGCGCGGTGGGTCGAGATCGCTGGACGCCGATCGGCCCGCGCTCGATTCTGATGCCGGGCGATCAGGTGCGCACGCCCGCGCGCGGCGCCAACGCGGTCGAGGTGCGCCTGGCCGGCAGTGGGCACATCGTGCTGGGCCCGGGCAGCCTCGTCGAAATCACTAACGCATTCACGCTGCGCCTGTATCGCGGCGACATCGAGGCCACCGGCGCGCTCACGCTGACGGGCCCCGGCGATTTCGCATCGCAGGGCGAGGGGACGCTGCTCTTCCGTAGCGACGGCAAGACGACGAAGAAACTCTCCGCCCCGCCGCGCTGGCTGACCGGCTACCGCAACTCCACCACCGACGAGTGGATGGGCTCGCTCATCGCCAAGGTCGATGGCCGCGACGTGCCGCTCTCGGTCGGCTACCACAAGGTCACCGTCGACATCCGCGATCAGATCGCGCGCACTACCGTCGAGCAGTCCTTCGTCAACGCCACCAAGACCACCCTCGAGGGTGTCTTCTACTTCCCGCTGCCGGCCGACGCATCGATCAGCAGCTTCGGCATGTGGATCGGCGGCGAACTGGTCGAGGCGGACATCGTCGAAAAACAGCGCGCCCGCGCCATCTACGAAGACATCCTGCGCCAGCGCAAGGACCCCGGCCTGCTCGAGTGGTCGGGCGGCAACCTCTTCAAGGCGCGCGTCTTCCCGATCTTCCCGCACTCGGAAAAACGCATCCGCATCCAGTACACGCAGGTCCTGCCGCTGGAGGGCGCCACCGTCCGCTACCGCTACGCGCTGCGCAGCGAACTCCTGCGCGCGCGTCCGCTCAGCCGCCTCGAGATCAAGGTGCGCGTCAGTTCGTCCACGCCGATCGTCTCGTTCGAATCGCCCAGCCACCAGGTGCGCGTGCGCAAGACCAAACACGCCGCTTCGGCCGAATTCGACGCCGAGGAGTATTCGCCCGAGCGCGACTTCGAACTGCGCATCGGCCTCGACAGAAGTCGCGCGCTCACGGTCGTGCCCCACCGGCGCGACGAAGACGGCTATTTCATGCTGCTGCTCGCGCCCCCGACGGCCACCACCGGCGTCTGGAAACGCGAGCTCATGCCGGAGACCGATCCGCTCGACCTGATCATCGTCGCGGACACCTCCGGATCGATGGATCCCGCCGCCCGCGCCGCGCAAGCGCAGTTCATACAAGCACTGTTGTCGCTGCTCGGGCGCAGGGACAGCTTCCGGCTCATGACCTGCGACGTAACCACGCAGTGGCTGCGTCCGAATGCGCAGCCGGTGACCGAGCAAAACACCACGACCGCCCTCGACTGGCTCGAAGACCGCGCGTCACTGGGCTGGACGGACCTCGACAGGGCGTTCGCGGACGTACGCAAGGTGGCGACCAAGCAGAGTGTCATCGTCTACGTCGGCGACGGCATCGGCACAACCGGCGATGCGGATCCGGTCGCGCTGTCGGAGCGCATTCGCGCTGGGGCGGGGAAAGGGACCTGGCACGCGATCTACACTTCTTCCACCTACGAGAAGGGTGTGCTCGACACCATCGCGGCGAACGGCGGCGGCTCCGTGCGGAGTGGCGCCGACGATCCCGTAAGCGCCGCGTACGGCCTGCTCGCCGAAGCCGCGCAGCCCGCGATCAAGGACCTGCAGGTGAAGTTCGAAGGGTTGCGCACCGCGCGCGTTTACCCGCAGCGTCTGCCCAATCTCGCCGCGGGCACGCAGCAGATCGTGCTCGGACGTTTTTTGCCGACGGTCGGCGACCAGACCGGCAAGGTCACCGTCACCGGCACGCTCGACGGCAAGCCGGTGAGCTACTCGACAGAACTGACCATCAAGGCCAACGAAGCCGGCAACTCGTTCTTGCCGCGCCTCTGGGCACGCCGCCACCTCGACGCGCTGCTGGCGCAGGGCCGCTCCCCCACCGTCAAGGAAGAGATCGTCGCGTTCAGCGAGGAGTACGGCATCATGACGCCGTTCACTTCGCTGCTCGTGCTCGAAAGCGATGCCCAGCGCGCGGAGTACGGCGTGCAGCGGCGCGTGCGCATGCGCGACGGCGAGCGTTTCTTCGCCGAGGGCCGCGACCAGGCATCGACGCAACTGCTCCAGCAGCAGATGAAGCTCGCCCGCACGTGGCGGCTCAGGCTGC
>CBDURV010000142.1:0-8359 GCA_965369495.1 uncultured bacterium | reverse complement strand
GCGGATGGTGGCGCGCCGAAAACGCCGAGACCGCGCGCGAGTACTACTTCGCCGGAACACGCAAAGGAGAGTGGCTTTGGGTCTATAGGGACAAACGGAGAAGGCGTTGGTTTCTGCAGGGGAGAGTCGAATGACCAACGGCCATGAGCTATGGGCTTTGAGCTTTGCGCTGCAACCAGATCATCTCTCCGCGAATGCTCGCTGTGGGGCCATGTGGGACATGGGGGACTGTCCCCGGGAGCAAACGAGCCCTCATCGCGACCGGAGTGCACGGAGACTCGCTGGTCGCGACGCAAAGCTCAAAGCCCAAGGCACAAAGCCGAGCCCATGAACTACGCACCCCTCTTCTGCAAATCGAACTTCTCGTTCCTCGAGGGCGCTTCGCATCCTTCGGAGTTGATCGAGCGAGCGCAGGCGTTGGGCATCGAGAGCCTGGCGCTGACCGATCGGGACGGGGTGTACGGCGTCGTGCGGGCGCATGTGGCGGCGCGCGAGGTCGGGCTGCATGTGATCCTCGGCTCGCACGTGACGGTCGGGGAGGAGGGCGACAAAGTCGTCTTGTTGGCTCAGAACCGCGAGGGCTACGCCAACCTTTGCCGCCTGATCACCAAGGGACGCCTGCGCTGCGCCAAGGGCAAGAGCGTCGTCTCGTGGAACGAAGTCTGCGCGCACGCCGAGGGGTTGATCGCGTTGCGCGACGAGGGCGGCGATCCCGATCTGCTGCGCGAAGCGTTCGACGACCGGCTGTACGCGTTGATCGCGCGCCACCGCCGCGCCGACGAGGTGATGGCGGAGGCGGAGCGGCGCGACATCGCCGAGCGCCATCGCACTCCCACCGTCGCGGCAGTCGAGGTGCTCTACCACAACCCCGCGCGCCGGCCGTTGCAGGACGTGATGACATGCATTCGGCACGGCGTCACGCTCGCGACCGCGGGGCGCTGCATCAAGCCCAACGCCGCGCACGACCTGCACGCGCCCTACAGCTTCCGAGAACTCTTCGACGACGACCTCGCTTCGATCGAACGCACCCGCGAAATCGCGCAGCGCTGCACCTTCTCGCTCGACTCCATCCGCTACCGCTATCCCTCCGAACGGCTGCCCGACGGCAAGACATCGTCGGAGTGGCTGGCGCAGCTTGCATGGGAGGGCGCGCGCAAACGTTATCCGGATGACGTTTCCGGTGGCATTCCTAGCAATGTGCGCGCGCTCATCCACAAAGAGCTCGCGCTCATCGGCGAACTCGAATACGACGGCTACTTCCTGACGATGTGGGAGATCGTCCGCTTCTGTCGCGAGCAGGGCATCGTCTGCCAGGGGCGCGGTTCGGCGGCCAACTCGGCGGTCTGCTTCTGCCTCGGCGTGACCGCCGTCGATCCCGCGCGCATCGATGTGTTGTTCGAACGCTTCCTGTCCAAGGAGCGCGCGGAGCCGCCCGATATCGATCTCGACATCATGCACGAGCGGCGCGAGGAGGTGATCATGCACGTCTACGAGAAGTACGGTCGCAAGCACGCCGCCATGGTCGCCAACGTCATTCGTTACCGGCAACGCTCCGCCGTCCGCGACGTGGGCAAGGCACTCGGCCTGCAGGAAACCTCGCTCGATCGCCTCGCCAAGCTGCACTCGCACGTCGATGAGGTGGACCCGACGATGCTGCGCCGCGCGGCGCTCGATCCCGACTCTCCCGCCTGCAAACACCTCGTGCGCCTTGCCGAGGAGATCCAGGACTTCCCGCGCCACCTCTCCATCCACCCCGGCGGATTCCTGCTGGGCCACGAGCCGGTGCACGACCTGGTGCCGATCGAAAACGGCACGAAGGAAGGGCGCACCGTCATCCAGTGGGACAAGGACGACGTCGAGGACATAGGGCTGTTCAAGATCGACCTGCTGGGCCTCGGCGCGCTCACCCACGTGGACCGCACCTTCCGGCTCATCGAACAGCACCGCAGCGAAAAGGTCTCGCTGGGAACGATCCCCGAAGGCGACACGAAGACCTACGACATGATCTGCCGGGGCGAGACGGTCGGCGTCTTCCAGATCGAAAGCCGCGCGCAGATGGCGATGCTGCCGCGCCTGCGCCCGCGCAACTTCTACGATCTGGTGATCGAGATCAGCATCGTGCGCCCCGGCCCCATCAGCGGCGGCATGGTGCACCCCTTCCTGCGCCGCCGCAATGGAGAGGAACCGGTCCTCTACCCGCACCCCTGCCTCGAACCGGTGCTCAAGAAGACGCTCGGCGTGCCGCTCTTCCAGGAGCAGGTGATGCGCCTCTCCGTCGTCGCCGCCGACTACACGCCCGGCGAGGCGGATCAACTGCGGCGCGACATGGCGGCGTGGAAGAAGTGCGGGCGCATCGAACGCCACCACGAACGCCTGGTGCGCCGCATGGCAGCCAAGGGCATCGCAGAGGAGTTCGCCGAGGCGGTGTTCGACCAGATCCGCGGCTTTGGCGAATACGGTTTCCCCGAAAGCCACGCCGCCAGTTTCGCGCTCATCGCCTACGCCACCGCATGGCTCAAGGCGCACTACCTGGCCGAGTTCACATGCGGGCTCTTGAACTCGATGCCAATGGGCTTCTACTCCGCCGCGACGATCATCGGCGACTCCCAACGGCGCGGACTGGAGATCCGCCCGCTGGACGTGCAGGTAAGCGATTGGGACTGCACCATGGAGCCCGACGACGACGCCTTCGACTACGCGGTGCGCATGGGATTGCGCTACGTGAAGGGCCTGCCGGTTGCCGACGCGGAGCGCATCCTGCAGGCGCGGCCGTTTACGTCGCTGGAGGACTTCCGCCTGCGTACGGGACTGCGCTCCGACCTGCGTCGCGCGCTGGCGCGGGCGGGCGCGCTCGCGTCCCTCGAGGAGGATCGTCGCGAAGCGCTATGGGAAGTCTCACGCGTACGCGAGCCGATACCGTTGCCGCTCGAATCGCGCGAGTCGAAGCCCGGCTTCCGCAACCTGACGCCGCTCGAACAGGTGACGTGGGATTTCCAGACGACGAGCCACAGCACCGAAGACCATCCGCTCGGCCCGCTGCGCGAACAGCTATCGGCGAACGGACTGCCCGATGCGCAGACCCTGAACAGTTGGCCCGACGGCCGCCACACCCGCTACGCCGGCATCGTCATCTGCCGCCAGCGCCCCGGCACCGCGGGCGGCGTCACCTTCATGACGCTCGAAGACGAAACCGGCTTCGTAAACCTCGTGCTCTGGAAAAAGGTCTTCGAACGCTACGCCGCCATCGCCAAGACCGAAAACTTCCTCGGCGTGAGCGGCAGGATCCAAGCCCAGGACGGTGTTGTGCACCTGGTCGCCGACAGCCTCTGGCGCCCGCGCATGGACCTGCGGCCGGTGGACACGTCGAGTCGCGATTTTCACTAGCGCTACTCGTAGGGCTCGATCTCAACCGTGTGACCGAGGCCGCGGAGCATGTCGATCATCTCGACCGCGCGCCACAGCCTCACGGAGGGATCGATCGTAAGCCGCACGAGCTTCGTCTTCGCGTGCTGCTGCAACTGCTTGTTGCGTGCAGTAGTCTCCGCGACCGGTTCGCCCCCCGCGACGCGGTAGGCGCCCGCGGCAGCCTCGGTCGGCCCCAGCACGTGGACGCCGAACCACGCATCCGTCCCATCGGCTTGCCAAGGGTCCGGCACCCGAAAGAGCTGCTCCCCCAGCCCGGTCGGCGGCGGTACATCCGCGAGGTCGGAGGCGCGTCCTACCACCATCCGTTCGCTGTCGGACCAACCGTAGTCCAACCATGTGCGAACCTCCAGATCCTGATGCAGATACTGCGCAGCGTGCACGAGCTCGAAAAGCTCCCGCGCACGCTCCCATCGCGTATGGCGCCCAACACGGAGCTGAGCCCACAAGCGCACGAACCGACCGTCGCGCGCCGGCTTGTTCATCCGCTTCATCTGGTGCGCCAGAAGCACCGCCTGCTGATGGAGGAGCGAACTCACTTCGCTCAGGGTGAAGCGCTTGTCTCTCCAGTGAATGTCACCCGCATCGGACATCCAGAGCCGCACGCAGTCTCCCCGCTCCGGTGGCTGCGTATTCCGTGCGAGGGGTAGCTCGAACGGCGGTAAGCGGTTGGCCACCAATTGCGTATCAAAGTCCAAAAAAAACGCGCCGGCGCCCCCCACGCGAGGCAGTGTCAATTGGCGCCGCGTCCATGCGTCCGCTGCCAGATACGGCGTGCGGAAGTACCCCCATCCCAAACCGTAGGCTACATCCACAGCCTTGACGTAGACGCCAACCGGCGCGGTCGACGGGCTGTAAACGGAACAGATCAATTGGCTCGGTGAAAGCGGCTCAGGCCCCGGAAACTCCAGCTCTCCCGCCTCGTACGCCTCGTACGCGTCGCGGGCGTCGTCCCACTTGGACTGAATTCGATCGATGGCATCGCGTACGTCATCCACGATCCCATTCGGCATGGCATCGTGAACGACGACAAACTCCCCGTCGTGAACAACGACCGCGATGAAATCGTACAGATACCACACGCCGAACGAGTTCGCCGGGATGACGGCGGTACGCCAGCCGTCATCGACCGCAATGTAGACTTCGCGCGGCCGACACGTTGCCTGCAGGTACCAAAGGTGCAGAACGGGCGCGTCCTGGTCGGCGCAGATGATGATCGGCCGAGCGTCGTTTGCGATGCCCTCGGCGAGGTCGTCCAACGACACGCGCCGTTCGCCCAACAGCACCACGCCTTCGTGTGTCAGGTGGACCAGGTGCGGGCGATCGAGCGCGAGCACATCGCCCGAATGCGCGAACGGGAGCGAGACCGGAGTCTCGATGTCCATCCCCCGCAGCCGAAACGCGACGTACGCGCCCGACGCCACCACCGCTATCACCGCCGTGACAATTGCCGCCCGCCTCGTCTTCAGCCGCCGTATCCACCCCCAAGACAACCACATCCGCCATGCCAGTCTACGTGGCGATCAGCGCCAATCCGAGCCGCACGGCTACAATCCCGTCCGATGACGTCCGCGATCGTGGCCGAAGGTCTCACCAAGTTCTACGGAAAGACTGCCGGGATCGTCGATCTCGACCTCGAGGTACGAACGGGCGAGGTTTTCGGCTTCCTGGGGCCCAACGGGGCGGGCAAGAGCACGACGATCCGGACGCTGCTCGACTTCCTGCACCCGTCGCGCGGCAGCGCGCAGATCTTCGGTCTCGACTCGCATCGCGATTCGCTCGCCATCCGGCGCCGCGTCGGCTACCTGCCGGCCGACCTCGCGCTCTATCCCGAACTCACCGGCCGCGAACTGCTGCACTACTTCGGCGCCCTGCGCGGTTCGCCGACAGACGGGCGCGCGGATGCACTGGCCGAGCGGCTGGGGCTCGATCTCGACCGGCGCAACGGTGAGTATTCGAGCGGCAACCGCCAAAAGGTCGGCATCGTCCAGGCGTTCATGCACGAGCCCGAACTGCTGATCCTCGATGAACCGACAAGCGGACTCGACCCGCTCGTGCAGCAGGAGTTTCATCGCCTTATCGACGAGGTGCGCGACGCGGGCCGAACCGTCTTCCTCTCGTCGCATGTGCTGCCGGAGGTGGAGCGCCTGGCAGACCGCGTGGGCATCGTGCGCGAGAGCCGTCTGGTGGCCGTGGACACCGTCGAAGCGATCAAGCAAAAGGCGCTGCGGCGCATCGAGATCCGCTTCGGCGAAGTCGTTGATGCGGCGCCCTTCGCCGCACTGCCCGGCGTGCGGAGCGCCGAACCGACGCCCGACGGGCGCGGCCTGACGATCCTGGCAACGGGCGAGATCGACGGTCTGCTACGCATGGCCTCGGCGCATCCGATCGAGGATCTGCGCACCCACGAAGCCGACCTCGAGCAGGTGTTCCTCGCCTACTATCACGATGGTTAGAGTTCTGCTGGCCGCACTCCGGCGCCGACGCTACTCGACGCTGGGCTGGATTATCGGCGTGGTCCTCTGCGCACTGCTCGTGCTGGCCGTCTATCCGGTGTTGCGCGGGAACGATGCGGTCGATCGACTCATGCGCAGCCTGCCGATCGGCATGCTCAAGATGTTCGGCATCGATCCCGACATTTTCCTGACCGGGGCCGGCTTCATCGAGGCCCAGCTTTACGGGCTCATGGCGCCGCTCATCGTCGCGACCATGGCGATCCTGACCGGCGCGGCGGCCACCGCAAGGGAAGAGGAGCGCGGCACCATCGACCTGCTGCTGGCGCAACCGGTGCGGCGCATCCAGATCGTGTTGGCGAACTTCTTGGCCATGGCCCTGCTCGCAGCGGTGGTCGTCGGCGCACTCGCCTGCACCGTCGCGCTGGGCAACGGACCCGCCGGCCTGCAACTCACCGCGCGCGGCATGATCGGCATCAACGTCGGACTCTGGCTGCTCGCATTGCTGTTCGGCACCCTCGCCATGGCGGTCGGCGCATGGCTGGGCCGCCCGGGCGTCGCCGCGGGCACGGCGGGCGGCGCGCTGCTGCTGGCGTTTTTCTGGAACGGCATCGCGCCGATCTTCGAACCGCTGCGGGGTCTCGAGCGCTACTCCCCCTTCCACTGGTACGGCGACCAACATCCGGCACTCGTAGGCACGACGCAAGGGCACGCGCTGCTCGCCGTCGCGGTGTTGGTGCTGCTGGCGGCCGCGTGCTGGCTCTTCCATCGCCGCGATCTGTGCACCACCGCCGCGATCCTGCGTCCGCGCCGCACCCGTTCGCGCCCGGACGCATGCCTGGGCAGCGTCTACGGACGCGAGATCCGACTGCGGCAGTGGACCATCTGCTGGTGGATGCTCGCCCTCTACGGCACCTCCGGCGCGCTCATCGCATTCTGGCCGACGCTGCGCGAGCGGCCCGCCGAACTCGAGTCGCTCCTGAAGATGATTCCCAAGGAACTGTTCGCGATGTTCGGCATCAGCGATCCGAAGGTGATGCTGACACCCGAGGGCTTCCTGTCTACGCGGCTCTACGCGAGCATCGGCCCGATCATCATGATCGCGTTCGGGATCAGCGCCGGGACCTCGGCCATCGCCGGCGAGGAGCGGCGCGGGACCCTCGATCTGCTCGCCGCGCAGCCGATCAGCCGCGACCGCATCGTGACCGAGAAGTTCCTGGGCCTGGCGAGCTGGATCCTCTTGCTGCCCTTCGGCCTGATCGGCGTGCTGTTCCTCGGCAACCTGACCGTGGACCTCGGCCTGACGGAAAAAGGCATCGTCAGCGCCAACGTCGGGCTGGCGCTCGTCGCCCTGCTCTTCGGAACGCTCGCCTTCGCGATCGGTTGCGCGACGGGACGCCCCGCCCTCGCGCGCGGCATCACCACGGCGGTCGCCGTCGCGACCTATCTCCTCAACGGGCTCGGCGTCTTTCTGGACGCGCTGGCACCGCTGCGCATGGCGTCGCCCTTCGCATGGCTGCTGGGCGACGCACCGCCGCTCGCGCGAGGGCTGACAGCCTGGATGCTGCTCGCCCCCGCGCTCACGGCGCTGCTCTTCGCGTACGGCCTCATCGCCTTCAGGCGCAGAGACCTCGCGACTTAGCCGTCTTCGTCGTGCCCTTCGCCCTCGCCGTGATCGTGGCCCTCGTGCTCGTCGTGCTCGTCGTGCCCCTCGCCTTCGTCATGGTCATGCGCATGATCGAAGGCCGGGTTGTAGGTCTTGCCCGCCATCACGATGCGGAAGCGCGCGCCTTCCGGCTCGCCCTTGAGCGCCTCGTGGGTGAACACCCAGACGCCGAACGTGAGCTTGGCGGTGACCTGGACGGGACCGTTGCTGCTGTTGAAGTTGAGCACCGGGTCCTTCGACAGCTTCACGTCCTTCATCTCCTCGCCAAGATAGGGCCAGATCGTGACGGTGCCCGCGGCGTGGTCGAGCAAGACCTCGAGGAACCCGTCGTGGGCGCCCAACTCGAGCAGGTCGCCGCCGTGCTTCGCCGCATGGGCGTGCTCGTCGTGCTCGTCGTGCTCTTCGTGTTTTTCGGCCTCGCCATCGGAATCAGCGGCCTTGTCGCCGCACGCGCCGAGGAACAGGCCTGCGACCAAAAGGAATGCAATCGTACGGATCATTCGAAATCTCCCGGGATCATGGTGTGTCCCTCACGGTGGGCGGCCGCACTCTCCGCGGCGCGGCGCCCAAAGGCATAGAAGAGGCCCGGCGTCAGCAGGACGTCGAGCAGTGTAGTTGATATAAGCCCACCCACGATGACGCTCGCCACCGGGTAGAGCAATTCGCGGCCCGGCTGTCCGGGCGCCATGACAAGCGGCACCAGCGCGATTCCGCTGGTGAGCGCCGTCATCAGGACCGGCACGATGCGCTCCTTGCCGGCGCGCACGATCATCTCCTTCGAGAAGCCCTCGCCCTCCTCCCGCATCAGGTGCAGGTA
>CBDURV010000141.1:0-8368 GCA_965369495.1 uncultured bacterium | reverse complement strand
ATCGCGGACGCGGGCCGCGAGCTCGGTGTGCCGCAACGCCATCGCGACGGCGGTCCATGCCGCTTCGGCTTCCCCTGTCGCCGCGCGCATCACGGTGAGCGCCTTGCGACTGCTGATCGACCCGGCCACCAACGCGGCGCGCAAAGTCGGTCGCGTTGCGAGACCGCGCGCGAGAGCCACCCAGCTGTGTACGGAGCGGGCCGCGACGCCGAGGCGTTCTCGGGCGTAATCCGTCTGCTTGGAAAAGCCCAGGTCCGCCAATCCGTCGCCCTCGAACAGGCGCGCCAATACCTCGCCCAGCTCCAGCTCGAGCGCGCCGGAACCCCGTGCGGCGCGCACTGCCAGAGCGTCGAGTCGTAGGGCGCTTTCCATGCCTAACTTATACCGAACAGATCCGACAGAAATGGGGCTACCGCTTTCGTAAAGCGGGGGTCAGTCACGCACCGGATCTAGCTGTCGGGCAGGCGCGAGTGGTTGGCCCAGGCGGACTTACGACAATCCGACGCGAGGTTTGTTCAGCATTCCGGCACTCAATGGGCGGCGATCGTGGCCTGGCTCTACCGTCAATCCATGGAAAGTAGTGTCGGGCGCCCTGCTTCCTACTTAAAGCCGATGCCGCGGTCGCGGCCGGCGCCGAAGCAGCGCGGGCAGGTCTGGCGCCACTCGTGCGCGCCGCCCAGCGCTTCGAGGCCGCGCACGGAGCTGTGCTTCACTTGCCCGGTGCCGCCGCACTTCGGGCACGGCGTCACGCGCACCGTCACCACTTCGAAGATACCGGGGAGCTTCTCGGCGGCGTACGCGCGCAGCCACGCCGATCGCGTGGAGACGTCGCCGTACGCGCGCCACCAGCTCTCCGGGTCGCCGCGGATGTCCTTGCCGTTCGACCGGCCCTTTTTTGCCTTGGGGTCGAGCACGAACGATCCGTTGCCGTAGGTGGTCCAGTGCAGCGCGCCCTTGGCCTTCGTCTTGGAGATCGCCTCCAACTCCTCTTCGGACATGCGCATGCGCCGCTGCAGACGCTCCGCCAGCTCCTTCTTGAAGGGCCCGGAGATCCACGAGCGCGCCTCTTCGAGCGTGGGCGCCTTGCGCAGCAGGTAGTCCTTGATGGCGCGATCGGCTTCGCGGTACTTCACGCGGTGGTAGCGCGCCGTGACTTTGCGCACGCGCGTCACCTCGATCTCGTCGAGCACGAGTGCGATGCGCCGCCTCGAGCCCGGACGCTCCTCGGCGTACTGTTCGAGCATCGCCGTCGCGTCCGAGTAGCGACCCCAGAGGTTGGCGATCGACTTAGCCTTGCGGATCGTCACGTACGCTTCCTCGTCGTCGAGTACGTCCTTGATCTGGGCCAGCCGCGGCTCCACCTTCGGACGCAGGTCCGGGTTGAGTTCGATCGCCTTCAGGTAGTGCTCCTGCGCCTTGCGGTAGTTGCCGATCTCGAGCATGTGGTCGGCGAGCCGGCGATGGTCGCCCCAGTTGGTCGGCGGGCGCCGCTCCAGCCGCATCGCATAGATCTCGTCCTCGTCGTAGACGTCGATCTCCTTGACCTTGATCTTCTCGATTCGGTCGAGCCGGTCGAGCGGGTAGGAGAGCACCATGCCGTCGCTGCGAATGTAGAGCTCGTTCTTGTCGATGTCCTTGCCCTCGACGATGCCGATCACCGACATCCCGCCGCGGAAGAAGATCTCGCCGCCGGGGATCAGCCCCTTGCGCTCGTCTTCGCTCAGATCGAGCCCGTACTTGAGCCGCAGCTTGTGCGCGTCGCCATCGACAATGTCGGCCCAGCGCACGAACGCTTTTTTGTGCGTGCCGAGGAACTCGATGCGCATGCCGTCGTCGTTGACCTCCAGCGCCCACACCTTGACCTTCGTCCCGGGGGACTTCTTGAGGCGGAAGACGGCGGCTTGCCGGTCACCGGCCAAAACCGCGACGCAGAGCACCAGGAGGAGGGAGATTGTTTTGATCATGGGCGTATTCAGGCTACCGCACGCAGCGGCGATTCCGCACGAGGCGGGTGGTCCTTCATTATGACTCTCGGCCACGTCCGTGCGGATTCACATTTTTCATCGTTACTAACGCACCTCGCCTACGAAAAAACCCCCGGACGCTGGGCGTCCGGGGGTTGAGTATCGAATTGGCCGGCTAAACGAAGATGCCGGCGAAAATCAGGCTCACGATGCTCATCAGCTTGATCAGGATGTTCAGGCTGGGGCCGCTGGTGTCCTTGAAGGGGTCGCCAACGGTGTCGCCGACGACGGCCGCCTTGTGGGCGTCCGAGCCCTTGCCGCCGTGCGCGCCGGACTCGATGAACTTCTTGGCGTTGTCCCAGGCGCCGCCCGAGTTGGCCATGAAGATCGCCATCAGCACCGAGCAGAGCAGCGCGCCCGCGAGCATGCCGCCGACGGCCATCTTGCCGAGGCCGGGCGTGATGCCGATCAGCACCGGCACGGCTACCGCCATGACGCCGGGGAGGACCATCTGCTTGAGCGCACCACTGGTCGCGATCGACACGCAGCGCGCGTAGTCGGGCGTGCCGGTGCCTTCCATGATGCCGGGAATCTCGCGGAACTGGCGGCGCACCTCATCGATCATCGCGAACGCCGCGCGCCCGACCGCCTTCATCGTCATGGCGCTGAACAGGAACGGCAGCATGCCGCCGATCAGGAAGCCGACGAAGGTGCCGGTGTGCAGGATGTTGATGCCGCTTTCGGCGATGCCCGTCTTCTGCGCGTAGGCGTAGAAGAACGCGAGTGCGGTGAGCGCCGCGCTACCGATGGCAAAGCCCTTGCCGATAGCGGCGGTCGTGTTGCCGAGCGCGTCGAGCGCATCGGTGCGTTCGCGCACCTCGGGGGGGCAGTGGCTCATCTCCGCGATGCCGCCGGCGTTGTCCGCGACCGGACCGTACGCATCGACCGCGAGCGAAATGCCGAGCGTCGAAAGCATGCCGACCGCGGCGAAGGCAATGCCGTAGAGGCCGGCGAAGTAGTTCGCGCCGAACACGGCGGCGGCGATCAGGAGAATCGTGACGGCCGTCGACTGCATGCCGACCGCGAGGCCGCCGATGATGGTGGTCGCCGCGCCGGTCTCCGCCTGCGCCGCGATCCACTTGGCGTGGGGCTTCTGCTCGGAGGTGTAGTACTCGGTCACCTTGCCGATAATCATGCCCAGCACGAGGCCGCCGACCAGCGCGATGTAGATGCCCCAGTTGCCCTGGTAGACGGCGCCATCGGGCACGATGTCCGTCGCGCCCATCATCGCGAAGAGGCCCGCGGCGCCAGCCGCCAGCAGCACGCCGGCGAGCGCCATACCCTTGGTAAGGGCGGCGGAGAGGCCGTTTTCGTCCTTGGCACGCACGACGAAGGTGCCCAAGAGGCTCGCCACGATTCCGATCGCCGCGATGAGCACCGGCAGGATCGTCATGATCGTGCGCACGTTGTCGTCCTTGGTCGTGTAACCGATCGCCATGCAGGCGATGATCGACCCGACGTAGGACTCGAACAGGTCCGCGCCCATGCCCGCGACGTCGCCCACGTTGTCACCGACGTTGTCGGCGATGGTGGCCGGGTTGCGCGGATCATCCTCGGGAATACCCGCCTCGACCTTGCCGACGAGGTCGGCGCCGACGTCGGCCGCCTTGGTGTAGATACCGCCGCCGACGCGCGCGAAGAGCGCGATCGACGAGGCGCCGAGCGAGAAGCCGAAGATCAGGTTGGGATCGCCGAGGACGCCGTCGGTCGTGCGCAGGATCGTCAGCACGACCACGCCCAGCAGGCCGAGGCCGACCACGCTCATGCCCATGACCGCGCCGCTCGAGAAGGCGACACGCAGCGCATCGCCGACGCTGGTGCGCGCCGCTTCGGTCGTGCGCACGTTCGCGGTGGTCGCGGTGCGCATGCCGACGAAGCCGGCAACCGTGGAGCAGATGGCGCCGAAGATGAAGCAGAGTGCGGTGCCGCCGGGTCGCGCGACATCGTCGATGACTGCGTCCGACGTACCGAAGAAGAGCGAGCCGAGCCCGCCGTCTCCCATGATCTTCTGGAAGTTGGCGAAACTGCCCGCGTCAACGAAGACGATGAGCGCGCTGGCGAGCACCACGGAGAAGCCCGCCAGGATGATGTACTCCGTCTTGAGGAAGGCCATCGCGCCATCGCGAATCGCGTCGGCGAGACGACGCATGTCGTCATTGCCGGCGGGCCACGCCTTGAGCTTGGCCGACATGATGACGGCGGCCACCAACGCGGCCACGGCGATCGCGCCGCTGATGTAGAGACTATTGAGCGGCGACATGGCCGTTAGCAGCTGTCCGGACACGACAAATCTCCCTGAGAATCGGGGAAAACCGTGAAACTTAGCGGCTAGAAAGGGCCAGTCAAGCAACGCTAGACGACGATTCTGCTACCTCCGCGCGACTTATATATGTGAATACCCCGCGCACGCGCCCCGGCATCGCCCTAGCCCTCCTGCTGGCGGCCATCGCGACTTTCCGGTTTTTAGGGGGTTCGGGGGCGGCCGCACCTGATGCCCCCGGACCCCCTATTTTTCGCCCCGACCTGAACCGCTGCCCCGCCCACCGGCTGCTTTTGATCAAGGGAATCGGCCCCAAGCGGGCGCAGGCCATCGTGGAAGAGCGCAGGCGGGGGGGAGATTTCACCGGTTTCGACGAGGTCGACCGGCGGGTGCTCGGGATCGGCCCCGCCCTAGCGCGCCGTCTCGAGGCCGAAGGGGCGTTACCCGTGCCGAATGATTCGATCCAGCGTTTCGAGTAGCTGGCCGAGATCGTCCTCGCCCAGGTCGCCGCGCACGCGCGAGTTGATCAGCGCCTGCAGCCGGTAAAGCTCCCCGCGCAGCGTCTTGGCGCGATTTCCGGGGCTCAAAAGCTGCGCGCGGGCGTCGTCGGGGTCTTTTTCGCGGCGCAGGAAGCGGTGGCGCGAAAGTTCCTTCGTCAGGCGGCTGACGGTCGACTGGGAGAGCCCGGTGTCGGCGGCGATCTGCGTCATGCGGGCGCTGCCGCGTTCGAACAGGCAGATGAGGATCTGCCCCTGCGAATGGCTGAGCCCGATGCGCGAATACATGCGCGTGAAATGCCGGTCGAGCCGACGGTGGGCGGCCGCCAGCCGAAAGCCGACGCACTCGCGGATGGGATCCTCCACGCGCGCATCTTAGTATTGCGGTGTGATCGATCTCGATGCCATTCGCCCTTTGATTCGCGCCACGCTGGATGAGGATGTCGGACCCGGCGACGTCACCACTCGTTTGACGGTTGGGGAAGGGGCGCGGGGAAGGGGTGTGATTCGCGCCAAGGCGGCCGGCGTCCTGGCCGGCGTGCCGCTGGCGGCGGAAGTGCTGCGCATCGCGTGCGACGGCGACATCGAGCTTTCGATTGTGAACGACGACGGCGCGCGGGTGACGCCCGGCGATGACGTGTTGCGCTTCGAAGGCAACGCGCGCGGGTTGCTGATGGGCGAGCGCACGGCGCTGAACTTCCTTTGTCATCTGTCCGGCGTCGCGACACTGACCGCGCGCTTCGTCGCGGCCGTCGAGGGCACCGGCGCCGCGATTCTCGATACGCGCAAGACGACGCCCGGCCTGCGCTCACTCGAAAAGCACGCGGTAACGATGGGCGGCGGCACAAACCACCGCTTCGCGCTCTACGACGCCGTGCTGGTGAAAGAAAACCACCTCGCCTTCGGCACGACGCTCAAGCAAGCACTCGCCGCGCGACCCGCAGGCATGCCCGCCATCGTCGAAGCGGAAACCGTCGAGGAATACGAAATGGCGCGCGACGCCGGAGCCGACGTCGTGATGCTCGATGAGTTCACGCCCGAACAAGTCGCCGCCATTCGCGCGCAACGCGGCGACGCCGCCAAGCCGCTGCTGGAAGTCAGCGGCGGCATCAACCTGGACACGGTGCGACCCTACGCCGAAGCAGGCGCCGATCGCATCTCCATCGGCGCGCTGACCCACAGCGCCCCCGTGCTCGACCTCTCGATGCGGATGCAGCCATGCGACTAGCGAACTCGGAAGTACGGCGTCAGACACCTTTTTTCCAAGTAAGCGCCCTCGAAAGAGGACACCGGCCGCCGATCGGGGTTTGCGCCCAACTAGTCGGACGGATCCAGGTGGCGCGGCGCTCGTCTTGGATCTCATGGGTGCTCGTCTGCTTGTTATCTGTCGCCCAAGCGGCGGAAGCAGGTGACGAGTCCGCTCCCGCCGATGGCGGATGGGAGTCTACTGTCCTCGCGGCAAAGAGCTCGTTGGCCAAGGGGGCGGACGCGCAAGCCGTACAGCTTGCGCGCGAGGCGCTCACGCAAGGTGCGGCGGCCGGCATCACCTCCGACGATCAGGCGGTAATCCGCAACGTGTTGGCAGTCGCCCTGATGAAGACTGGAGCGTTCGGTGAGGCCCGCGAAGAGCTGAACTTCGTCCTCAAGATCCGACGCGCCGCGGGTACGCCGCCGTTGCGACTCTTGGAAGTACTGATGAATCTCGTCGATGTGGAACTCGACGCCGAAGACTTTGCTGCCGCAGAGAAGTACCTTCGAGAGGCAGCTAAGCTGGCCAAGCAGGTGCCATTCGATACCAGTTCGGTGGCGGCCATGGAAACGATCGCTCTCGCCGCGACTCGTCTGGGGCGCTACCAATCCGCGCTGAAGATGGCGTATTCGTGCCTGATGACTCGCAGGAAGCAGCCCAAGGCTGCCGACCGAGTGGAGCTGCTGTCACTGTTCGGGATGGCCGGCGCGAGCTATCACCTCGGAAAGTACGAAGTCTGTGAGGCGGCCCTAGAGAATTGCGTGCGGCGAGCGAGGCAGCGATTGGGGCGAAGTCACCCTGTGACGCTTCGACTCCTGCCGCGGCTTGCGCAAGCCCACATCCGCCGCTCGAAATTGGATACCGCTCGATTCGTGTTGAACGACTGGGATGTGGATTCGCCACGCGCTGGTGATCGTGTGTCCGTCCGTGATCGTGCACTCCGGTTGATCGTGGAATCCGAGTTGCTCCTCGCACAAGTGAAGCCGCAGAAAGCTCGTGTTGCGCTGGAGGCTGCCATGAAGCAGCTCCGGGCGGCGGAACTGGAGAGCAAATCGGAGTTTGCTCGCTGCGAGATGCTGCTCGGGCAAATCGATCGAGGCAAGCCTGAGCGCGCGCTGAGTCACTACCTTGTGGCGGAGAAGATCTTCGTCGCGAGGATGGGCAAATCGCATCCCGAGACTTTGCGCGCCCGCATTCTCGTCATCCAGTGCCGGGCGGAACGCGATGCGAGCGCACCGATTCCGGCAGAGCACAAGAAGCTCGTCGATGAACTGGCCGAATCGATCGGGGCCGAGCACCCGGACATCCAGTCGTACCGAAGTTGGCGCCGCGAATAGAACGACGTGGTGTTCTGTGCCTGACACGATCTAACGGCTCTTGACGCGAATCCTGGTTCAAGTGCGGGAAGTACGGCGTCAGACACCTTTTTTCCAAGTATGCGCCCTCGGAAGAGGACACCGAGGTCCGCGACACCGTCGCCACGCCGTGAGCGCCGGACTCACCTGCCGCAGTAGTTCCGCCCGCAGCGGCGTC
The DNA here is from genome assembly GCA_965369495.1 of uncultured bacterium. Taxonomy (GTDB): domain Bacteria; phylum Planctomycetota; class PLA2; order PLA2; family PLA2; genus JBCDBY01. The sequence continues at coordinate 805 of CBDURV010000141.1, read as the reverse complement.
ATTCTCCCGCGCGCGCCGGGTATCCGCTGGCGCCTCTCCCCGCGCCCCTCACCTTCCCCTGCGATGGGGGACCGACGCTCACCGACCCCGCCGGCAACGTCGTCGTCGATGTCTTCGATGTCTTCGATGTCCTAGACCGCAACACCAGCCGCACGATCACCCGCGCGACCGGATTCCTCGGCACGACGAGCGAAACGCGCAGCTTCGATCCGCTCAACCGCCCCCCGGGAGATCCGGCGTGCTCGCAGGAAGTTCGAGTGGACATAATCACCTATCCGTCTTTCGATTTCCGTCGCCGTCAGCATTGGTTCGCAGACCCCATCCAATTCCGACGGTAGCGGTGAGGAGGGGCGTCCCCCTGAAGAGCCAGAGGTTGAAGGCAATCAGGGCTCAGGGGCTCGGTCTGGAACATTCAAAATTGGCAATTTGTGTGGCCTGGGCTACGCTAGGAGTCGATGAACATCTAGGAGTCCAGCCATGAAGCGCATCTCGATCGAAGTCACGGAGCAGGAACAGCGACGCCTGAAGGCGATGGCATCGCTGCAAGGCAAGAGCATTAAGGAGTTCGTGCTTTCGAGCACCATCGGCACGGGCGACGAGGCGAGAGCGCTCGAGGAGCTCGAGGCACTGCTCGATGCACGAATGGAGCGCGCGCGAAGAGATGGGTTCAGCTCGAAGACCGTAGACGAGATATTCGAGGATGGAATCGCCGAGGCGGGACCGTCATCGAATGGCTGAATACGAACTCACGCCAGATGCAGAGAACGATCTAAGGGAGATCGCGCGCCACACGACGCGGACCTGG
>CBDURV010000140.1:0-8390 GCA_965369495.1 uncultured bacterium | reverse complement strand
TGGCCTTCATAGAGCTTGCGGAGCGAGTTGTACTCGCCCGACAGGCGCTCGAGGGCCGCACCGTTGGACACGTTGATCTGGTTCGCGCTGTCCGAATTGGCCTTGGCCATCTCGAAGCGCTGCTCAGCATCATTCGCGCGGTTCATCTCGTTGATGGCCTTTGTACGCTGCGACGCAGTTTGCGCTCGAGCGTCATCGATCATCTTCTTCTGCTTCGCGTGGGTATCGCGTGCCTTGTTTGCCGTCTCAGTCAGTGCCTTGCGGTAGTCATCCTGGGCACCGAGTAGAGTCGCAGCGGAACCAAAAACCGCCACGATGATGACAAGGTTCACCACGACGAAAATCTTCGCCATGCTCGACATGGACCGTCTCCTCTCCGAATCTTCAAATGTTCAGCAATAGCTTGCCGAATTACTTTTTTGCCGATCTCCCCCCGCGGCCGCTAGGTCGAACCGTCAGGCCCCGGGAGTTTCCTGTCCGCTTGGACAGGCGCGACATATCAGCAAAAGGCCAACCGGGAGTCAAGGCGAACCCAAGAAGCTGGAATCCCGCTTCTTACGGGCTTTTCCTTAGGGCAATCGACTTTCTTCGCCTTTCGGTCAGAAAGAACCCCAACGAGGCCAGCAGCAGTGCCGACGGAAGCACCCAGCACCCGCCTTTCAGGAAGACCGTAGCGCCCCAAGCGGGTGGAACGCGGACTGCCAAAACCCCCGGTTCCATGACCTGGTCGAGGCTCGCCACGACTTCGCCACTCGGCGCGATCACGCCGGAAACACCGCCGTTCACGCAACTCACGAAGGGCAAACCGGTCTCGACGGCGCGGAACTGGAAGATGGCGAGCATCTGCCGCTCCTCCCAACTCTTCGCGAACCACGCGTTATTGACGAGATTCAGGATCAGGTCGGGATCTTCATGCTGCGCGGAGGCGGCCGTCATGCCCGGGCTGAGACCTTCGAAACAAATCGACATCGCGCACCGCAGGCCCGGGCCCGCATCCAGCGTTACCGCGCCCGCGCCCGTGTACATGTCGCTCGTGCCGGGGTAGCCCATCGTGCGCTGCAAGAAATCCATGAACGAATCGCTCCACGCATCGGACAGCACGCGACGCGGCAAAAACTCCTCCCCCATCGGAACCAGCCACTGCTTGCGGTAGAGACCGCCCAGCGAACCGTCCTTGCGAACCAGCAGCGCCGAGTTGTAGCCGCGCTGCGTCTTGTAGGCCGCGTAATCGGGATAGCTGTTCACGCCGTAGATCGCCGCCCGTCCATGGCTGCGCGCCAGTTTGCGTGCATAGCGCTCGATGGAGTAGCGCGTGTCGGTCGCATCCTCGATGTAGGGCAGCGGGAACATCGTTTCCGGCCAAACGACGAGTTGCGCCTCGGGGTGCGCCTTGATCCCCGCAACCGTATCGGCGCGCAACCGTCGCTCGAACGTCTCGAAATTGTCGAATCGCTGCTCCTTGAGCGACTGCGGCGCCGCCGTCTGCACCAGCAGGATCGTGGGCGCGTCGTCGGGGAGCGGCGGCGCGTTGCCCAACCGGAAAAAGCCGTACGCGGCGACAAGGCCGATGGAAAACGCCGCCAGCCGCAGGGAACGGGTCTGGCGTCGCGCCTTCCACGCCTCGTAGACGGCGTGCTGCGAAAAGACCATCAGGAACGAGAGCGCGGGCACGCCGAAGAGCGCCACGATCTGGATTAGCGGCAGGTAGTCATGCTGGGTGTGGGCGATGTAGCGCCACGGAAAGCCCCCGCCCAGCCAGCCGTGCATCCACTCGAAGAGCAGCCAGCCGATCGCCCCGCGCAGCGCGAACGGCAAAAAGCGCGCACGGCGCAGAACCAGCTCGTAGCCCACCACGAAGCCGACTCCGGAAAGCACGCAAGTGCCGACCCAGGCGGTGAAATGGACGTTTCCAAGCCAGTAGAACCCGGCGATCGCGCGCATAAAGCCGAACAGGAACGCGGAGCGCCACCAGTTCGCACCATCATCCCGTTCGCGCGCCCAGAGATAGGGCAGGAGCAGCACCCAGCCCAGGAAGCCAAGATCGGGATCGGGCCACGCCAGCGTGCCTAGGCCAATCGCCGCGGCGTATGCCAGCAGGCGCGGACGGTGCGCGGGGCGCCGCCAGTAATAAAGCGGCAGCAGACTCAGCAGCACGAGCCCGTAACCGGACGTCGGCAGCCCGGGCAGGAACGACAGCACCAGCGGCACCGCGACGAATAGCGCGACGATCCACTTCATCAGCGTGCCGCGAAACGCTCGGGAACGAGGCAAGTGGCGCGCGCGCCCTCGGCGAGATCGGCGCCCGGTTCGATGACGAGGTAGGCGTTGGCGCGCGGCAGCGTGTAGAGGTCGGCCGAACTGCGGAAGGGAAGCGGGTGGATGCGGTCGCCCTCGCGCACGCAGGGAAAGACGCGCCGCCGCTCCGCCGACGCCTTGACCGGTGCCGTGAGCACCCCTTCGCGGCGCGCCGGCGTCGCGTCGAACGAGCCGCCCTGCAACGCCACGAGGAACGGCAAAACGAAGAGATCCGCGCAAACGAGCGCGCTGGCGGGGTTGCCGGGCAGGCCGAAGGCGAACGAGTCGCCGCGCCTCACGAAAAGGAACGGTTTGCCGGGCTGCAACGCCACGCCGTGCAGCAGCACCTCGCCGCCCAGCGATTCAAGGGCGGGGCGCACGAGGTCGAGATCGCCGCGCGAGACGCCGCCGGTCGTGACCAGCACGTCGTAGGCGAGGCCGATTTCGAACGCCGCCCGCGTCGCCTCGATCTCGTCCCCCACCACGCCCAGATCGACGACATCGGCATACGGTTGCAGCAGCGAGACCAGCAGCGGCCCGTTGCTGTTGCGGATGTCGTGCGGGCCGGGCGCGGCGGCCAGTTCGTTGCCGGTCGCGATCACCGCCACGACCGGGCGGCGGCGTACGCGAACCGGATCGAGACCGGCGGAGGCGCAGACGGCGATGCGCTCGGGATCGAGACGCCCGCTGCAAAGTTCGTCACCCGCGCGCACGAGATCCGCGCGCGGCAACACCGCCTCGCCCCGCGGGACGGCGCGGTCGATCTCGATGCCAGCTTCGCCTGCGCGCGTCCACTCGACCCGTGCGACGGCGTCGGCGCCGGGCGGCACCGGCCCGCCCGTGTTGATCCACGCGCAGGCTCCGGGCTCGATCGCGTCGATGGCGTCCTGGCCCGCCTCGATGCGCGCCGTTTGGCGCAGCGTGCCCGGCGTTTCGGCGGCGCGCAGCGCATAGCCGTCCATGAGCGCTTTTTCGAAGGGGGGGTCGTCGCGGTCGGCCACGACCGGGTCCACCAGCCAGCGGCCCGACGCAATCGCCAGCGCGACTTCTTCCGTCTCGCCAATCGGGGTCGCCACCCCGCGCAGGAGCGCCCGCGCTTCGTCTACCGAATGCATTGGGTCTTACGTTACCGCCAAGGCGTAGAGGAAGTAACTGACCGGCAGATGATCCACCGTCTCGAAGAAGCTGAGCGCCTCGCGGCGGCGGCGGCGCGCTCGGCTCAGGACGATGGCGCGGCGCACCTCCATGCGCTTCATGAGCCGATCGACGCGCGCCACCTCCTCGTCCCCTAACTCCTCGCGATCGAAGAGCAGGATCGGCAGCGGCCCCTCGGGCGTCACCAGCACCACGTCCGCCTCGAGGTCGCCCTCGCGGAAGTACGCCAGATCGAATCCGCGCTGGCTCGCATAGTGCGAAAGATGATCGACGATCGCCGCCCGCAGCAACTCGATGCGCGCCTCCGGCTGTGCCAGCACCTCCGCACCGCGCTCGAAAAAGGCGTTGGGCAGGGCGGGGTCGCCGGGGAACAGGCGCGGGCGCGAACGCTCCGTCGTCGCGGCGAAGTTGCGCAGCGTGTGCAGCAAAAAACAGCGCTCGAGATGATCGATATAGCGGCCCAGCGTGGCGGACCTAAGTCCGAGCGCGTCGCTCATCGCCTCGACGGCCAGCGGCGCGGTACCGTGTTGCAACACCGCCACCAGCACGCGGTCGAGGTCGGCCTGCGTGAGCACGTGTACGACCGAGGGGAGATCCTCATAGATGGCGCGCGCTGCCACCGCCTCGCGCACGCGCGCCCGGCCCTCGGCAGGATCGGAGGGCAACACCGCCTCGGGAAATCCGCCGCGCACGAGGTAGTCGGCCAGCAGCGGGTCGAGCACGCGGTCGAACAGGTAGTCGTCCGCGTCGTCCGACTGCGCGGGTTATTCGAGCGCCATGGGATCGAGCGGCGGCGCGCCCAGTTCCGGCAGGCCGCGCAGCGCGCACTGCTCGCGAAAGCGCAGCGGCGGCACGCGCACGACGTCGTAGGCGAGTTCGTGCCCCTCCGGCGCCACCGAACTGGCCGCGACGAAGTGCGCCTGCGGCCGCGTCTCGATCAGTTCGCGCAGCCGTACCGGCCAATCCGGCACCGCCTGGAGCCCGTCGAGCAGCACCCTCGGCCGTTCCGGCGCATCCATGAGCCGCAACAACCGGTCCACGACGGCGCCTAGCGGTTCGGAGCGCAACAGCGCATGGCCGAGGTCGCAGTATCCGGTCTCCGGCAGACCCGCCCCGTCGCGCAGGCGCGTTTCAACCAGCCTCAAAAGGGCCGCGGTCTTGCCGGCGCGGCGCGGCCCCGCGAGCAGCAACGGGCGCGCATCGTCTTGCAATTGGACGTCAAAGGGGCGCGCGCGTCCGGCGCCTCCGCGGACGACTCCCGCCCCGCTGACCCACCACGGGTTCTGCGAGCGCAGGACGTGGTCGATGGCGTCTTGGGTCATGCCTGCGTTGTACCAGACCGCAAGTCGTGGGCGCACCGCTTCACGAGCATCGTCGCGTAGCTGCCGGGGCGCAGGGTAAACGCAAGCGCAACGGCGAAACGACCGCGATTGAGCTGATCGGTTTCGGGCTCGGAAACGCGCACGGCGGTGGGCAGCGAAATGAGCGAACGGCTGCCGGCGCGGAACCGCAAGGGTTCAAGCTCGGCGCGCTCCACCCCCGCCTCCGCCAGCACGGCATCGAGCAAGGGGTGCGATTCCGCCTGCGCCGACGCCAGCGGAATGCGCTCGTCGTCCGGCAGCGTGTCCGGGAATCGATACGCCCCCGCAGCCCCCTCCCACTCGGGACCCGGCGCAAGCGACCGGCGCAGGCACTCGTTGAATAGCTGCGCCTGAAACGCGGAAAGATGCAGTCGCCGCAACTCGCGATCGAGTGTGCCGTAGACCGCCTCGTAGCTATCCCCGGCCGCCAACGATTGCGCCAGCGTGCGCTCGTAGCTCTCGCCGAGTTCGGCCGCGAGCGCCTCCCACTCGCCCCAGCGGTCGCGCAGCAAGACGCGGCGGCGGCGCACGGCGGATCGATCTTGCTTGTCCGGCGACGCCACGGCGAGACGCAGCGCCGTCTCGAAATCGCCGTCGATGAGCGACCGCGCGATGAATCGGCCGCCGGTGCCGCGCAGCGAACCGAAGCGCTGGTCGTCGTAGAAGTCGGGAAAACCCGTCTCGGCCAGCGCTGCCGCGCGCGCCGCGAAGCGCTCTGCCTGCCCCGCGTCGAAGTCGCGCACGACGATGCGAAAGCGGTTGCCGATCAGGCAGGAGCCGTCGGCGGGCCGCTCGACCCTTCCGAGGTAGTTGAGTTTGAAGGCGCCGCCGTCGAGGTTTTCGGCGCGCCCGCCCCGCACGCTCAGCATCTGCCCCGTCTGGCCGTGTGTGTCCTTCAGGCCGGAGACGGAGAGCGCCCGCCGCGGCAGACGCCAGCGCTTGGCGACGCGGCGGACGGCTTCCGGCGTGCCGATGCCGCTTTTGGAAAGGCGGTAGAGGCAGAATGCGCCGGTCGTGCCTGCATCCAGGTGGCTTTCTTCCTCGACGCGGAAGTCTTCGGGTCTTTGTTTGAGCTTCATGGCGTAACGGAATCGTCAGATAGAATCGCCCGGTTCCACAGAGTTGACCATGCGAAACGCCTCGATTCTCCTCCTTGCCGCGATTGCGATCGCCTGCGGCGGCAAAAGCGACTCCGACGAAGGCGATGGCCGCGACAAGCAGAAGGACGGTGACTTCAAGGTTCCCGTGCAGGTCGAAAAGCCCACGCGCGGCCAGGTGGAGGACTGGGTTGAGACGCAGGCCAACCTCGAATCCGACCGGCGCGCGATGATTCTCGCCGAGGTCGAGGGGCGCATTATCGAAAAGCACGCCGACCTGGGCCAAGTCATCAGCGAATTGGGCATCGACACAAGCAACGGCGGCGAAACGGAGTTCGTGCTGGCGCGCATCGACGACCGCGATCTCAAGCTCGCCCTGCGCGAGGCGGCGATCAAGGTCAAGGACGTGCGCGGGCGCCTTCGGGAACTCAAGGTGGATCTCCGGCGCGCCGGGCGTGCGCTTACGCAGACCAAGCTCGAAGCGGAAGAGTCGGAGAGTGTCCTGCGCCGCACGACGAGCGGCATCAAGGACGGCACCATCACCGGCGAAGAGCACGAGACGGCGCAGTTCGCGGTCAAGGTGGCGCACGCCAAGGTGGCGACCATCGAGGCGGACGAGGAGAAGACGAAGCTCGAGGTCGAACTCGGCGGGATCGCCATCGAGGATGCGGAAGCGAAGCAGGAGCGTGCCGCCGTCGCCCTCGAAAAGTCGCAGGTGCGCGCTCCGTTCGGCGGCGTCGTGAGTTTCGCCAACGTGCACGTCGGCGAGCGCGTGCGCGTCGGCGACCATCTCTACACCGTCGAGGATCCGTCGCAGATCGTCGTGTATGGCGAAATCCCGGTGCGCCAGGCCAATCGCGTCCGCCGCGGCAACCCCGTCCACTTCGGCAGTTCCGCGCTTCCGCACACGACCAGCGGGCGCGTCGAACTGGTCGCCCCGACGGTAGATAGCGAAGCCGGAACAATTCGCGTGAAGATGTCGGTGGACGCCAAGGAAGGCTTCCGGCCCGGGCTCTTCGTCACAATTCGCATCGTCGTCGAAACGCGCCCCGACGCGCTCGTCGTGCCCAAGCGCGCCGTCTTGCATGACGACGAGACGGGTGCGTATCTCTTCGTCGTGCGCGACAACAAGGCGTACCGCGTGGACATCGAGACCGGCTACGGCCGCGACGACGTGATCGAAGTCGTCAAGGGGCTGGATCCGTCCGCCGACGTCATTGTCGAAGGGCAGGACACCGTCACCGACGAGGCCGAAGTCAAGATCGGCCCCGAGCCGGATACCGAGGAGTAGGGGGCGGAGCGCATGGAACGCGTCTCCGGACCGCTCGCAGGCGCCGCGCGCCGACCCGTCGCCGTGCTGATGGTGGTGATGGCGGTCGTCGTGTTCGGCGTCGTCTCATACATGCGGCTCGACGTCTCGCTGCTGCCCAACCTCAGCTACCCCACCATCACGGTGCGCACCGAATACCCCGGCGCCGGACCGCGCGATGTGGACGAGCGCATTACCGACGTGCTCGAAAAGCGGCTCGCCACGACCGGCGGGCTGATTTCGATGACATCGGTTTCGCGCAGCAACTACAGCGACATCACGCTGGAGTTCCGCTGGGACGCCGACATGACGGCGGTGCGCGGCGACATCGACGCCAAGTTGGCCGCGGCCACGCTGCCCGACGAGGCGAAACGCCCGCTGGTGCTGCCCTACGACCCCAACCTCGACCCCATCCTGCGCATCGCGGTTTTCGCCAAAGGGCGTAGCGATGCGGACTTGGCCTTGGCGCGCAAACTCGCGGAAGAGGAGATCGAAAAGGAGCTGAAGAAACTCGACGGCGTGGCGGCGGCGAAGATCCGCGGCGGTCGCGAGCGCGAAATCGCGGTGCATCTCGACGAGAGCGCGCTGCGCCGCACCGGCATTCGACTCGATGAGGTGGCCGACGCGCTCAGCAGTGCGAACCGCAACGAGGCGGCGGGACTCATCGCCGAGGGCATGATCGAGTACATCGTGCGCTCGGTGAACGAACTGCGCACCGTCGAGGAGATCGAGGATCTCGTCGTGCGCCGCATCAACGACGTGCCGGTGCGCATCAGCCAGCTTGGGCGCGTCGAAGAGACGTTCAAGGAACGCGAAATGGCCGCCTACTTCGACGGCAAGGAAGCGGTGCTCGTCGAGGTCTACAAAAAGGCCGACTCCAACCTCGTCGCCGTCGCCGCCCGGGTGCGCGACCGTATCTCCGGCGAGACCACGGGCGCGTCATCGGACAGCACGAGCGGCGGCCGCGGTCGCGGAAGGCGCCGTCGCCACAGCGCCGGCATCGGCAGTCAGGGCAACCTCCAGACTGCTCTCCAGCCGTGGGTCTCGATGAAGGTGCTGACCGACCAGAGCCGCTTCATCGAGGGCGCCATCGACGAGGTGCGCGACACGGCACTGCTGGGCGGCGTGCTCGCGGTGCTGGTGCTCTACCTGTTCTTGCGCAACGGGCTGATC
>CBDURV010000139.1:0-8409 GCA_965369495.1 uncultured bacterium | reverse complement strand
CGCGGCGCAGTCCACGCGCAAGCGCAGCCGGCCGAAGCCAGATGGATTTGTTCACGACCTCTGAGGCCTCGCGCGAGCCGCTTGTTTCGTGCTGGCCCAACTTTCCCCATAATCAGGGCGTGAAACGCATCGATCATGTGGGCATCGCGGTCCCCGATTTGACAGAGTCGCGCCGCATTTGGGATCTGATTCTGGGCCAAGAGCCGGAACTGGAGGTCGTCGATACGCAGAAGGTGCAGGCGGCCCTCTACCCGTGCGGCATCGAACTGATCGCGCCCACCTCGGACGACTCCCCGATCTCCAAGTTCCTCGCCAAGCGCGGAACCGGCATCCACCACGTGACGGTGGAGGTGGACGACATCGAAGCCCACCTCGCGCGCCTCAAGGATGCCGGCGTGCGCCTGATCAACGAAACCCCGACCCCCGGCGCAGGCGGATGCCGCGTCGCGTTCCTGCACCCCGCATCGACCGGCGGCGTGCTGCTCGAACTCAAGGAGATACTGTGAGCGAGGCTAATCTCGAGGAACTGCGGCGTCGGCGCGAGGCGTCGCGCCTGGGCGGCGGCGAAAAGGCGATCGAAAAGCAGCACGCGAAGGGCAAGCTGACGGCGCGCGAACGTATCGATCTGCTGCTCGACCCGGGCAGCTTCATCGAGATCGACCCGTTCGTCGAGCACCGCTGCACCGACTTCGGCATGGAGTCGAAGCGCGTGCCGGGCGACGGCGTGGTGACCGGCCACGGTCTTGTGAACGGCCGCGCGGTAATGGTCTTCAGCCAGGACTTCACCGTCTTCGGCGGATCGCTCTCCGGCGCCTACGCCAAGAAGATCTGCAAGATCATGGACATGGCGCTCAAGGTCGGCGCGCCGGTGATCGGCCTCAACGACTCGGGCGGCGCGCGCATTCAGGAAGGTGTCGAGTCGCTGGGCGGCTACGCCGACATCTTCCTGCGCAATACTCTCGCCTCCGGCGTCGTGCCGCAGATCAGCGCCGTGATGGGGCCGTGCGCGGGCGGCGCCGTCTACAGCCCGGCGATTACCGACTTCATCTGCATGGTCGAGAACACGAGCTATCTCTTCGTGACCGGGCCCAACGTGGTCAAGACGGTCACGCACGAGGAGGTGAGCTTCGAGGACCTCGGCGGCGCCGACACGCACGCGTCCAAGAGCGGCGTGGCGCACTTCGCCTCGGTCGATGACGCGGCGTGCCTTGAGTTGATTCGATCCATGCTCGGCTACATGCCCTCCAACAACCGCGAGGATCCGCCGTTGGGCCCGCAGGAGGACGATCCGAATCGCCTTTCGGAGGAACTCGACTCGATCATCCCGGACAGCGCCGATCAGCCCTACGACATCAAGGATGTGATTGGGCACGTCGTCGACAAGCAGAGCTTCCTCGAAGTGCACGCCGCCTACGCCGGCAACATCGTCGTCGGCTTCGCGCGCCTGAACGGCATGCCGATCGGCATCATCGCCAACCAACCCGCGCACCTGGCCGGCGTGCTCGACATCGACGCGTCGTTGAAGGGCGCGCGCTTCGTGCGTTTCTGCGACTGCTTCAACATCCCGCTGGTGACGTTCGAGGACGTGCCGGGTTTCCTGCCGGGTACGGACCAGGAGTGGAACGGCATCATCAAGCACGGCGCCAAGCTGCTCTACGCGTACTGCGAGGCGACGGTGCCGAAGGTGACGGTGATTACGCGCAAGGCGTACGGCGGCGCCTACGACGTGATGAGTTCCAAGCACATCCGCGGCGACTTCAACTTCGCGTGGCCCAGCGCCGAGATCGCGGTGATGGGGGCCAAGGGGGCCGCGGAGATCATCTTCAAGCGCGAGATCAAGACGCCCGAAGACGCCGAGCGCTACACCGAGGACTACAAACAGAAGTTCGCCAACCCGTTCAAGGCGGCGGAGCTGGGCTACATCGACGACGTCTTCGAACCGCGCTTCACGCGCCCGCGCCTGATCAGCGCGCTGTCGCTCCTACGCACCAAGGTCGATTCCAACCCGCCCAAGAAGCACGGGAACATTCCTCTGTAATTGCGGGGTCTGCAGCATGCCGAGGTCGATCACCATCCGCAACGTGCCCGACGAGGTCCGAGATGAGCTCGCATCCCGGGCCGCGCTCGGTGGGAAGTCGCTTCAGGAGCACCTTCTCGCCGAGCTCATCGAACTCGCGAGCCGACCCAGCGTCGCGGTGCTCATGCAGCGCGTGCAAGCGCGTAAGCAGGCAACCGGCAGTCGGCTGTCGGCGGAAAATATCGTGGCCCATCGCGACGAGGACCGCCGGTGAGTCTTGTCGTCGATGCATCGGTTGTGATCGCTGCGCTCGTCGACTTCTGAGATGACGGCGTCTGGGCCAGCGCGCTCATGACCGAGGGGCTCGCCGCTCCCGCTCTCATGCCCGCCGAAGTTGCGAATGTCCTCCGGCGATCAAGTGTGGCGGGGGAGACCTCGCGCGCCCCGGGGCCGCGCTGCGAATTCACGATTCCAACACGGCTCGCGTGAGTGGGGGGCTACCCTCTCAGCCAGTGCGCTGCCGGTTTCGAGAGAAACTCCTCGACTGGAATTCCGTCGCCGCCGACGAGCAGCTTGCGTGTCGGCCGGAAAGCCTCGGCAAACGCGGTCATGCCCGCGAGTGTGCCGCGCGCGGGGCCGCTCTTCACCTCGATCGCAACCAACGCCTTGCCCGCGCGTGCTACGAAATCCACCTCCCGATTGCGGTCTCGCCAGTAGAACAGTTCGCAGTCTCCGCCGACCGACGCGTTTGCCAGGTGCGCGCCGACTGCGGACTCCACCAGACGCCCCCAGAACTCGGTGTCCGCGCGCGCCTCGGCCAAGGTCAGTCCGGTCGGCGCGGTCATCAACGCGGTGTTGAGCACCTGGAGCTTGGGGCTCGATCCCCGCCGTCTCACCGCGGCCCCGGCGAATTTCTGCAAGCCCGTAAGCATGCCGGCGCCTGCCAGAAGGTCGAGGTAGTGGGCGAGCGTGGTGGTGTTGCCTGCGTCCTGAAGTTGCCCAACCATCTTGGTGTAGGAGAGAATCTGTCCGGAGTATGCACACCCCAGCTCGAACAGGCGGCGCAGGAGTACCGGCTTGTCCACGCGCGAGAGCAGCAAGACATCGCGTGCAATGGTCGTTTCGATGAGCGAGTCACGGATGTAGCGCGACCACCGTTTCGGCTGCCTTGCAAGCGGCGCTGCGCCGGGATACGCGCCATAGAAGAGGTAGCGATCCAGCGTCCAGCCGAACGCCTGGCGCATCTCGGAATAGCTCCAGTGGGGCAGGTGGAGAACTTCGAAACGGCCCGCGAGGCTCTCGGTCAACCCGCGCTGGATCAGGAGCGGAGCCGACCCTAGGAGCACAACTTTCAGCGGTCGGCGCCGCCGCGTGTCCGCGTCCCACAGGCGCTTGATAACTTCGGACCAACGGGGCACCTTCTGCACTTCGTCCAGCACCAAGAGTGCGCCTTTTTTTCCCGCCTCGTCGGCCAGCAGGCGGGCCGCCTCCCACTGGACTTCGATCCACTCGGGCCCACGCAGGGTCGGTTCGTCCGCGCTCGCATAGTTGAGCGGCAGTCGGGCGCGCGCTGCCACCTGCTGGACCAGCGTCGTCTTGCCGACCTGCCGCGCCCCAGTGATCACCTGGAGAAAGCGCCGCGGCTCCTTCAGTCGGCGGGCGAGTTCAGCGGCTTGCGGACGGACGAAGTCCTGTTTACTCATGACGATGAGTAATTTTACTCATCGTATTGAGTAATTCGAGAGAGAAGTCCAGATGCAGTGCCGGGAGTGCGGTCGCGCGTGCCAGTTTGGCGGACGAGCTTCGGAGAACTGTTCCCGGAACCGTATTCGGTCCGAATCAACGCGATCGACGGAGCTGTTCCTTGTCCCATCCGGTTTCGGCGAACCGGAGCCAATGCTGATGGATCGCGCTTGCGTCGTGGGGCTCGACGCGCTCAAGCACGATCCAGTTGTCGAACTGATCGCCGCGCTCGAGATGTCCCCCGATCAGGCGGGAGACGTTCTTGTCGTGCGTGTAGCCGACGAAGCGAATCACCTGGTTGCGCTTGAGCGCGTAGATCGTCGATGTCTCGTGCGGCTTGTAGACGCGGTAGCCGCCACCGTTGTGAATGATCTCCCAGTCGCGTCCGGACGGCGACACGCGCATGCTGCGCGCAATTTGCTCCAGGCGCTCCGGCGAACCGGCGTAGCGCAGTACCGGCTCCGCCTCGCTCGGCTCCGTCGGTAGCGCGCTTGCCATCCGGGAGGCGGGTTCGGGCGCGACCGGCGCCTCGTGGGTCACCATGTCGAACTTGAAGAAACACCCACCGAGGAGCAGGGCGGAAGCGAGCATCACGTTGCGGAGGATGTTCATCCGGGCTGCCATGGTATTGCAACCACGAGACGCGCGACCAGCAGCCCAAGCTTCCACGACTCCCTAATCCTACACCGACGCGAAGATGTAAGCTGGGAAGCGGATGAGGTTTTCGGCAAGGTCAGGCACGATTCGTCCGCCGCTACTCGTCGCCGCGTATGTCGTCGGCGTCGTTGGCCTCATGACTTGGGTGGTCGTCGATGGGTGGGTCGGCGTTGCGCCGAATCCGGAGCCCAAGGCGCCGCGCGAGTGGGTTTCGGTGACGCCCAAGGCGAAGCCCCGAGTCGAAGTGCCGGCCAATCTCTCCATTAGTGGACACGTTCGGTTTCCGAGTGGGCTCCCTGTGCCGGGCATCGAAGTGTGCACGCCGCTCGGCCGCACCCACACCGATGCCGCGGGCGCGTTCACGCTAACTGGTTTCGACGCGGGCCGCGTCACGCTCATGGTGCCCGCCATGCACGCGAAGTTCCCGGTGCAGGCGGGGGACGCCGACGTCGAGTACGTGCTGCGGTCTTCGTGGCTGCTTGTGCATGCGCGCGACGAGAACGGTTTTGGTCTCTTCGGCGTGGACTACTCCGTCGATGTCGGCTCGCTGGTTCGCCGCGGGTGGGTCGAAGCGCGCACCTATTGGGGCGTGCCGATTCAGTCGGCGCAGACCGCTTCGGTGGTGGTGCGGCATCCCGGCAACGTAGCCGGACGGATCTTCTTCACACCCGTCGCCATTGAGCCGCGCCTTTACGAGTTCACCACCTATCTGCGCCCCGCGCCGGAGACGGCCCTCCTGATCGACGTGAAAAACCACGGCCGCGCACGCTTCATTCGCGCCGAGGTACTCGGCTTCGACGGTGCGCTTTTGCGCGAGGAACGGCTGCCGCTGCGGGCGGGCGGCGCGCTGCTGCGGGGATTGCCCGTAGGCCGCGTGCGCGTGCGCGTCTACACGGAGTCGTGCGAGGCGTCGCAGACGCGCAGTCTCGCGATTCGGCTTGGGTCTGTCACTCGCGCGAAGTTCGTGATGCCTCCGGCGGGTGTGCTGCACGTCCACTGGAAGGGCCGCGCGGGAAGCCGCCTCGTGCTCGAACGCGTCGATGGCACGCCGCTCGAGACCTGGTTCCTGCCGGACCGCGGCAGCGATCGATGGACCACCGCCAGTCGTGTCGCCTTCGGCACCTACGTGGTGGTCGAGATACGCCGCGCAGAGCGGGGCCACGAGCAGACAGTCGATATCACGCGCGAGCGCGGGACGGCCGTTCGGTTGCCCGGGCGGGAGTGACCCATCATGCGTTGGGCTGTGGCGATTCTCGTTTGCGTGATGATCGGGTTGTGGATCTACCCGTGGGGCGACGATGCACCGCGTCGCGCGGTGGTGGCGCGCGAGACTGCCGAGAGTATCCAGCCCGAGCGTGTCGAGCCCCCCGCGCCCCCCCAACCTGAACAGCCCGCCGGGCCCTTTGGCGAAGTCCTGACGCACTCTGGCGAACCGGTCGAGGGGGCGTTGGTGCTGATTGACGCGAGCCAGTCATACAAGACCGGCGCGGACGGACGCTTTGCGATCGAGTGGTCGGAAGACGCGGAATCGGCGCGCTTCAAGATCACGCATCACGAGTTGCTGGACCTCGTCGAGCAACGCGCGAAGGCGGACGGCGTTTGGAAGTTCGTTCTGGACCGCGGCGAGTCGGTCGCGGGTCGCGTGGAATTCGCGGATGGCCAGCCTGCGCCCGGTATCGGCGTGAACGCAGCTACTCCGGGGCCCGGCCGACCGCTGGAGTCGTCGTGGGGCCTCACCGATGAAGACGGCCGCTTCGAATTGACCGGACTTCAGCCGGGTGTGGTGTGGGTGCAGTGCGGTGGAGATCCGATCAAGACGCGCACGGGAACGCGCGATCTGCGATTCGTGATCGAGGAGTCATGGCTGAAGTTGCGAATCGAGGATCGCGAAGGACACAAGGTGGCCGCGTCGTACGTCAAGATCGACTGTGTCGGCGGTGGCTACACCAACGACGAGGGACAGGCGCAGCCGAAGGAGGTGCTGCTCCCGTTTCCTCCCGGCGTCGATCTGGAGGTGCGCGTGGCGGCCCGAGGTTTCAAGCGGGCGTACCGAAATGTGCCGTCGTGGTCGAAGACGGGCGGGTACCACAAGTTGACGATCGTTCTCGAGCGGTCGCCCGGCGCGCGCGTGTTGCTCGACATCCACGACGCCGCGGGCGAACGGCCCGAGCACGTGCGCGTCGATGAATTGGGCGCCGACGGCAAGAAGCAGTTTGGACACCGCTTCGCCACGCTGGGGGAAGATCCGGTCGAAATCGGCGACTTCGAACCGGGCCTCGTGACGCTGCGGATCTACACGCGCGGCGAGCCGCTGCTTTGGCGCGATCTTACGGTTCGCGCGACGGTTGGCGCCACGAAGGTGGTCAAGGTGAGCCTGCCCGCGGGCGGACAGTTGAGCGTGCAGCTGCCCGATCCGCCGCGCGGCGCCAACGCGATCATTCGGCCGGTGGGTTCGAAGATTCAGTTCTACACGTTCATGGATCGCGCTGGTCTGGTCACGACGTTTCGAATGCCGCTCGGTAAGTACGAGATCACCGCGATTCGCGACGGCGAGACGCTGCGCCAGCAGATCGTCGAATTGCAGGACACCGGCGCCATGCTGTTGGACTGGTCGGATCTCACCGACTGATCACGCCGTTCTTGTCCGGTTTGGGTAGCGACGGATGCCCTTCGTCCATCACGACGGCGCCACTCGCATCCGGTCCCACGAGCACGGTTGCCACGACGTCGTCGTCGATGCGCAACAGGAATACGAAACGCGCGTAGCCTTGCAGGCCACTCTTCGCCCACGCCTCGCGCTCCCACTTGTCCGGCGCTTCCCCTCGGAGCGCGATCGCATCCACCGATATGACCCGATTCGGTTCTGCGTCCTTCCATCGCTTGAGGAACGGGAGTCGCGCGGCCGCCTCGGTCGCGCGCTTGTGGACGAACTGAAACGAACTCCAGTCGAACTTCGCCTCGTTGTCTAGGAACAGGTTCCACCAGCGCACGAATCCAACCAGTGCGTCCGTCTTGCTGACGAGATCGACCCGCAATGAAAGCGGATGCATACCGAAGTTGCCGATGTCCGCGTCCTTCAGCGTCCACTCCTTCTCGACATCCGCCCATCCCTCGAGTTCAGTGCAGAGTTCGCGCGAGTACTGCTCGTTCCACGGATCGCCCAGGACGCGATTCCAGAGTGACTCGTCATTCCAGAATCGATAGGCCCAGTAGGTTGCGCCCTCAAGCTGCGGGAAGTTGGGGCCGCGCGGATCGACGACGAGGGCCGCGTACCGCGAAATCTCGAGCGACAGCACCTTGCGGGGTTCCGCATCGCCGACGGTTACTACCCAGGGTTGCGCGTAGGGCTGAACGCTCTTGGTGTGGATGGAAATCGGCGGCGTCCCCGGGAGCGTGATGTGAAGCATGTTCCAGCCGGTGCGAGTGCCCGAGTCGATAAGTCGCTCGCGAACGACTTTGGCGAACTGCGCGGGCGTGATCTCCGGCGGTATCGAGTCGGCCAGCCACGGAGACCAGCGCGATGCGGCCTCCTCAATCTCGCTGCTGCGTTCGAAAATAGTCTGTTCGCTGAATCGTAGCGACGGCGGTAGGAGCGCGTCTTTCGCGTCGGGTGCGGCCAGCGCAAGCTCGCGCAGGCGGGTGACGACGCCCGCCGGGACTCGATGTGTGCCACGCACGAACCAGTCGTCGTCGCGCGTCCACTCGTAGTCGAGCGCGGTGTCGCCGCCCTCGCAGCCGATGCTCGAGTCGGACACGATGATCGGGCCGGAAGACGTCTTTCCGCAGGCTCCGAGCAGGACGAGGATCAGGGCACGGAGAGTTCGAGTGTTCACTTCCCCTATTGAAACGTCGGGAGGGGGTGCGGTGGACCAGAAACTCGTGCGGAATCCACCTGGAATCAGCGGATCTTGAACTTGGGTTTCAGGATGCGCGTGATGAGTGGCACTTCCACGAGGTTCACCTTTACCTGGTCAATGGTCAGCTGCACGGCT
>CBDURV010000138.1:0-8413 GCA_965369495.1 uncultured bacterium | reverse complement strand
TGCAGGGAGCAAACCGCTGCGAGGGTAATCAAACCCTGAGAGCGGAAGGTGCCGGGGCATGAAACCCCCGGGTCAACCGGATCTGCCGCGCTGGCATGTGTCGTAGGGGACCAAAACCCATGAGAGCTGTTCGTCTTCCGACCGGGTCAAACCGGAACGAATTCGGGGGGCGCACGAAACGAGATACTCCAAGGACGGGACAAGCAATAGACCGCAGCCCACTCGCGCACTAGCGCTTGTGGAGTCGGCGGCCGGAAAAACCCCAAGGCGGATTCAACCGCGAAGGGGGAGCGCGGAATCAAATAGGCGCAACCGGCAGTCGGGCGTGGTGAAACGCAGTCGAACGTCGCAGGAGGACGGCCATTTCGCGGTAACGCGAGGTCGCCAGTTTCGAGCACCCGCAAGGCTCTGGAGGGCCCGCTGGTACATCGCTCCGACGCCGGTTGTTTCAATCACAAAAACAGCCCTCACTGTCCGGCGCGATTGATGCGAGCCTGCTCCGTCGATCGCGTCATTTTTTTATTTGGGGGTCCGGGGGGCTGCGCGTTTCCAATGGGCGCTTCATGCGTGCCGTTCTAGCGTTGCTCCTGCTGGCCAGTGCCCTTTGCGCCGACGCCCTCGTCGTCACGCAGGCGATGGGGGCGGAGACGATCGCCGAGATCTTTATTGAACGCGACGCGGTGCGCGTGGAGCTGGAAATCGGCCTGGGCGACCTGGCGGCGTTCGCCATCTACCTGCCGCCGGAACTTCAGGAGAAGCTGGGACTCAAGGAGCCGCCGTCACGCAGTTGGCAGATCCTCGCCGACGGCAAGCGGCTCGAGGAGGCCGACGCGACGCTGCGCGTGTCCAAGCGTCTCCAGCGCGACAAGATTACCGGCGAAGCCGCGGGCGAGAGCGACGAACTCGTCGCCAACCTGTCGATCCGCTACGCGCTCGCGCAGCGGCCGCGCACCATCACGCTCGGATCGCCGTCAGGCGTGACGATCGGTTTCGTGCTCTACGACGACGGCTTGCCGGTCAACGATTTCCGCTATCTGCCGGCCGAGGCGACGGTCGATCTCGACCCCGCCGACCCGTGGTACTCGAGCTTTCGCCACCGCAATCTCAAGCGCCGCTTCGACGCCCCGATGAGCGCGTTTTTGTACATGGAGCCCTACGAAGTGCGTAAGGAGATCGTCGTGCGCCCTCGCGATCTCCAGGCGTGGGTCGATCTCGGCTTGGGCGACAGCGACACGATCCCCGCGGCGTCGCAGGCCGAGATCAAGCGCAAGGCGGCCGACTTCCTCGCCCAGCACGCGCCGGTCACGGTTGACGGTGAGCCTGCCGAGTTCGTGCTCGACCGCATCCACTTCGTACGGCGCACGCTGCGCCGCACCGGCGTGATCGATCCGCCCGAGGACCTGCCGCTCTCCTCCGCGACGCTCGGCGTCATTTTCGTGCACGCGCGCGGCGCCGAATTGCCGCGCAAGGTCGCCATGACGTGGGACCTCTTCAGCGAGCGCATTCAGAGCGTGCCGACGGTCGCCACCGACGAGGCGGGTGGCATGCCGGGGTTCCTCACGCCCGAAGACCCCGTCGTGACCTGGGAGAACTTCCTCAAGAACCCCACGCGTCCCGGACTCGTAGAGATCGTGCGCCCGCGCGAAGACCGCATGGGCGTGCCCTGGTACAGCATCGCGATCGCCGGCGTCGCGTTCCTGTTCATCTCGTTTCGTCGCAAGGTGCTCGGCGCGATCTGCATCGTCACCGCTCTCGCGGTCATACCTCTGCAGTGGGACTTCAGCGGTTCACGTCCCTCCGAGGAGCGCTGCAAGCCGATCGTCGGTGGTCTTTTGCGCAACGTCTACAGCGCCTTCGACTTCCGCGGCGAAAGCGTCATCTACGATGCGCTCGCGCGCAGCGTTTCGGGCGAGGTGCTGCAGAGCACGTATCTCCAGACGCGCCACGCGCTCGAACTCCAGAACCAGGGCGGCGCGCGCGTGAAGGTCAAAAAAGTCGAACTCTCCAGCTGCGATCCGCGCCGTCTCGACGGCAAGACTGGCTTCGGCGCGCGTTGTAAGTGGACGGTGGAGGGCTCCGTCGGCCATTGGGGCCACATCCACACTCGCAGCAATGAGTACCTAGCGGAAATCGAAGTACGGCCCGTGGAGGGCGAGTGGAAGATCACGGCACTGGAACTGGTGGGCGAGGAACGGGTGGAGTGAACGACAGGTTGGCGTGCCTAGCGGGAGTCTGCGGTGTCGCGCTGGTCTGGCTGTTTATTGGGGCCGCGGGGATCGAGCGGCCCCAACCCGAGCGCGACATGTGTACGGTTGGCGCCGGTCCGCCGGTCGCGCGCTCGGCGTACATCGACGCCATGCTGGAGGCGGATGATCTCGAGGGCCTCGCGGAGCAGCGGAAATTCGCGGAGCGGATCGTACGCGTCATCGGCCCACGCCTGGCCGATGAAAACGAGGACGAAGTGGGACCTGCACTCGCCAAACTGGGGGAGCACGGTCGCGCCGTCCTTTGGCGCGCTCTCATCGCCGAGCGAGACGAGACACGGATCGCCGCGGCCTCCGCGATTGAATCCATAACTCAACCGAGCACGATCGATCTGCGCTCCCTTTTCTCGTCTCTCCGTGTGAACGGCGAGTGGGCGGGATGGATAGCCGAAACGGTGTTCTATTGGGGGCCGACACCTCTCCCGGGACTGCTGAGCCTCGTGGAGTCCGGTATCGCCAGCGACGACGAGGACGATACTCAGCTCACTTCCGTTGCGTGGTCGGTCGGAATTGACGCGGCGCTTCCTCTGGCCCAACTCTTCGTCAGTTCAGTGGGTGCGATTCGGGTGCGGGCGATGCGTTGTCTGATTGAGCTTGAGCCCGGTCACGCCGCGCCCGCCGCTTCGCTGTTGCAGCGCTACCTGCTGCGCTGCTCGGCGTCCGAGCGAACTCAGATCCTGGACGTGCTGTCGCAGGCCGATTGCGATCTGACAGCGGAAACGCAACGGATCGTGCTAACCGAAATCGGAGCGGCGGCGACACCACGCGACTGCGCGCTGTTGAGCCGCTGCGATCGTTATCCCGAGATCAGACGCAGGCTTCTCTTGGCGAGCGAGTCGAACGATGCGACCCTCGCGTTGCTTCGCGCCGAGGGTATGAGCGCGGCGGTGCGCGAGCGGTGCGTGAAGGCGTTGGACGCCAGCGATCCGACGATGTTCCTGTGGGACCTCGCGCTGCATGGTCCACGCTTGGCGCCGATCGTGGGCGAGATGGCCGCCCTTGGTCACGGTTGGGGCGCGCACGACCCGTGGCAGCACGCCATGTACGCGGTCGGACCGGTCGCGATTCCGCATCTCCTACCCATGCTCGGAGGCGGGGACTGGGGCGCACGCGATGGCGCCGTAACCGTGTTGGGGGCGTTCGGGCCAAAGGCACGCGACGCGGTGCCGCGGCTCCGCACGCTGGCGCAGGCGGGCTCGCGAAACGCCCTCAATGCGCTCGTGTCGGTCGATCCGGATAACTCGCAGACGATGGCGCTCGTGATTGCCGCGCTGCAGGAACCGAAGGACCGCATCGATTTGCTCGGGCTTCTCGGTTCACTCGGCAGCACGGCCCGCGTGGCTGGACCCGCTCTGCGTGCGCTACTCGCCGAGAGGCACGAGGTCGAGGACGAAGAAGAGGTGTTCGAGATCGGATTGGCACTCGCCGCGATCGGCCAGATGGACGTCGCGGCGATCGAGTTGTTCACGCGGGCGCTCGGTTCGCGCGAGGTCAACTGCCGCCGGGACGCGGCCCGCGTCTTCTACGTGGCGGGTCGCGCCGCGGCGCCCGCGCTGCCTGCGCTTCGCCATGCATCGCGCGACTGCTCGCCCAGCGTGGCGCGCTGGGCGACCATGGCAGCCGATGGCGCTGCGGGGAGCGTGGAGGCAACGCGCGCCATGCTGCGGGGATCGGATCGGGCATTCGAAGTTCTGACAAACCTGTTGTGGGTCTCGGCGGTCCGCGGCCATCCGCTCGACGCTCGCCTTGTTCCCGACATTGCACGGGCGTCGCGGAGCGGTGACTGGTTCGAGCGCGAGCTTGCCGTCTACCTCCTGTTGGGTCTGGGAGAGGTGGGCAAGCCCCACCTACGCACCGTCGCGGACGACACCCAGGAATCGGATTCGCTACGCGCGCTTGCGAGGACGTCGAAATGAACACAGCGTTGGCGCGTCTTGCCGGCGTGTTCGCCGTGGCGCTGTTTGTCTGGCTGCTCGCCGCGGACGATTTCGGGCGTGATCCCGTGCTTGTGCGCGCCGAGGACTACTGCACGGTCGGACGCGGTCCGCGTCAGACGCGCTCACGCTACGTGTCGCAACTGCTCAAGCGCCTGGCCCGGGGTGACCTCGCGGCACTCCGGCCGCTCGCCGAGCAGCGTGGGTTCGAAGAGCGCATTGTGACTGCCGTCGCGCCGTGGTTCTGGGAAGAAGAGGGAGACTTCGGTACCGAGGTCCTTGCGCTGCAGGGCGAGCCGGGTCTCGAGGTCCTGCGCCGTGCGCTCGACTCTCCGGACCGTGATATCGCCACCAGTGCGGCGTCCGCGCTCGGTTTCATCGACGAGCCGAGCCCGGCGGTTCTGGAGTTGGCGTTCGATCACATTCGGCGCGATTCGCCTGCCTCGGCATATCTGTTGAACGTGCTGGAGCTGTGGGGCGCGAGCGCGCTCCCCGCGTTTCTGAATCTCGTCGAGCAGGGGCGCGACGAGAATGCCAAAGACGCAATCCCGGCAATCACTCTTGAGGAGATCGCGCGCTACGTCGGCATCGATGCGGCGGAGCCGTTGGCGAGGCTGTTCGTGCGCGCCGAGGGCGAGGTGCGCAATCGCGCGCTCTACTGCACCTACGCCCTCGATGAGGACGCCGAACCGGCCGTCCCGATTCTGTTGGCCGAGTTGGGCCGCTGCAACGAGAACGAACGATCGCAGATCTTCGAGATCGTGGCAAGCACCCGCGCTCCGCTTGACGCGGCGGCGCAGGATGTCTTGCTTGCGGAAGTTGGGCCGCGCCGTGCAAGCCATCAGTACGTGCTTCTCGGGCGCTGTCGGGATCGGAAAGAGGCGGCGCTGGAGGCGCTGCGTGGCGACGACTCCATCGAGGCGACGTTCGCGGTTCACGCTCTCGACGGAACCTCGCTGGCGCTGCAGGAGCGCTGGCGCGAGGGTCTTCGCTCGGATGACGCCGAAACGGTCGGCAGCACGCTCTACGGTCTCGCGGGCGTCGGGTCCGATATCGAACCTCTGTTGGCGGACGTCGCGGCAGTTGTCTCGCGCGCCGACGCCTGGATCGATGCGATGGCGTCGGGTCGGGGGGCGGCCGTGCCTCATCTCGTACCGCTCCTGCGGAGCGAAAACGCGGAGGTGCGCGTTGCGACGATGATCGTGCTCGACAAGATCGGCCACGCGGCCCGAGCGGCGGCACCCGCGCTGATACCGCTCGCACGTTCGGGCAATCGCAAGGCGTGGTTTACGCTGATCAACGTCGATCCGGCCAACGCCGCGGCGATCGAGCTCATTGTCGAGGGCATGGACAGCGACCTGGCGTTCTGGTGGTACAGCAATGCGCTGTCCTGCGTCATCGGGCCCGCCGCGCGGGTCGCGGGTCCGGCACTGCGGCAACGTCTGGCTGCAACGCTGCCGGGTGACGGATTCCCGCTCGGTATGGCGCTCGGTGCGCTCGGCGAGGCGGATGCGGCGACCGTTTCCCGATTCCGCGGTCAACTCGGATCGTCGGATCCCGGCAGACGCAGAAATGCTGCGCGCGTGTTGTTCGCGATCGGTCGCGATGCGGCGCCGGCGTTGCCGGAGCTACGGCGTGCGCGCAGCGACTGCTCGCCGCGCACGGCACTCTGGGCGACTTTGGCGACCGATGCCGCCGAGGGTGGGATCTCCTGGACGCTGGCTTTGCTCGCGGAACCAGCTCGTGTTCTCGATGTGGTCTATTCGTTGGCCGGTCAGTCATTGGTTTTCGGAGTGCGACTCGACTCTCGACTGGTGCCGGCGGTCGCCCGCCTGGCGCGGATGGGGGGCGCACGGCAGGAGGCGGCGATGTACTGCCTGCGCGGCATGGCGGCGAACGATCTGTCGGCGGCGGACGCTCTCCGCGCGATCCTGGATGACCAGAGTCTGCCCGCCTCCGCGCGCAAGCATGCGCGCGAGTCCCTCGCCTCGATCGAATAGGATGGCGGTCCCATGTCGGATCCGCTGCTCGCCTACCGGGACAAGTTCCCGATCCTTTCGACTTCCACCTACATGATCAACAACTCGCTCGGCGCCATGCCGGGTGCGGTTGCCGAGCGCATGCAGGACTACTCCAACATCTGGGCGACGCGAGGCGTGCGCTCGTGGGCGGAGGAGTGGTGGCCGATGCCGGTCGAGGTGGGCGACCTGGTGGCGCCGCTGATCGGCGCGCCCGCGGGTAGCACTTCGATGCACACCAACGTCTCGATCGCGACGGCGGTGTTTTTGTCGTGCCTCGACGCTTCGGGGCCGCGCAAGAAGATCGTCACGACCGAGTTGCAGTTCCCGACCGTGCAGTACGTGCTCGAGGGTTGGGCGACCGAACGCGGCGTCGAACTTGTCGTCGTGCCCGCGGGCCCGGACGGTCTCGGCTGCGACCAGCAGCAGTTGCTCGAAGCGATCGACGAGCAGACGCTGGCCGTCTCCGTCAGCCACGTCGAGTTCAAGAGCGCGTACATCAACGACGCCGAAGCGATCGCCAAGCGCTGCCGTTCGGTGGGCGCGCGCTTGCTGCTCGACGTCTTCCAGGCGGCGGGTGTGATTCCCATCAAGGCGCAGGATTGGGGCGTGGACGCCGTCGTCGGTGGCTGCCTCAAGTTCCTCTGCGGCGGTCCGGGCAACGTCTTTTTCTACGTCGATCCCGCCATCGCGCCCGAAATGACGCCGCGCCTCACCGGTTGGATGGCGCATCCCGCACCGTTCGCCTTCGAGTCGTTGCCCATGCGCCACCGCGAGGACGCCTATCGCTATCTCAACGGCACGCCGCAGATCGCCTGCCTCTACGCGGCGTCGCCGGGCCTCGATATTCACAACGAGATCGGCATCGACGCGATCCGCGCCAAGAACAAGCGCATGGTGGCCATGCTCTACGACGGCGCGCGCGAGCAGGGCTGGGACGTGACCTGCCCCGAGGATCCCGAGCGCCGTGGCAGCACCGTCGCCATCAACGCACCGCACGGCGAAATGGTCGCGGCCGAATTGAACGCGCGCGACGTGGTGGTGGACTTCCGCCCCGGCGCCGGCATCCGCGTGGCACCGCACTTCTACAACACCGAAGAGGAAGTGCTCTTCGCGCTGGCGCAGATCAAGGAGATCCTGGACACCAAGGCCTACGAGCGCCATCAGTCCGTGGGCGGAGCGACTCCCACGTGATCCACGACATCTCACCCCTCGTCGATTCCGATATCGCAGTCTGGCCGGGCGACACGCCCTACTCCGCCGAGGACATGCTCAGGATCGAGGATGGAGAATCGGTACACCTATCCACGATCAAGCTCTCATGCCACACCGGTGCGCATGCGGATGCGCCGTGCCATTATGCGGCGGGTGCGCCCGGTATCGACGCGGCGAACCTGGAGCAGTATCTCGGCCCTTGCGTGCTGCTCGACGTGCGCCCGGAAAACCACGCGATTGGGCTGGCCGATGTCGCGGACCTCGACCTTTCCGGCGCGCCGCGCGTGTTGTTCCGGACGCGCGACAACGCCGACCGCACCGTGTTCCCCGCGCCCCTCACACACCTGACGGTGGATGTCATCGATTGGTTGGCGGAGCGCGAATGCGTGCTGATCGGCCTCGACTCGCCCAGCGTTGACGCCTTCGATTCGAAGGAGCTGCCCTGCCACAAAGCACTGCTGCGGCACCAAATCGTCAATCTGGAGTGTCTCGCCTTGGGCGGGGTCGCGCCGGGCCGATATGAGCTGATCGCGCTGCCTTTGCGCTTGGCCGGACGCGATGCGAGCCCCGTACGCGCGATTCTCCGGGATCTTCCTGCCGGATAAGCCGAAACCGGCCGGACCTGACCGTAGTATTAGGTCATGAGCCGGTATCTGCTTTTGTTCTTCCTGGGGCTTGGACTGCTCCAGGCGCCCGCCCTGCTTACCGCGACGTTCGCCCAGGAAGAGGACGACGACGAGGAGAGCACCTTCGAGGTCGAGGACGACGGTTCCGACGACGAGGAGACGACGCGCAAGAAGAACGCCGGCCTCGCAGGCGGTGGCGCGCGCGACGACGGCGACCCGGGCGCGCCCAAGGTGAAGATCTCGCTGCAGCAGCAGATCAACAAGGCGATCAAGGAAGGCGTCAAGTACCTCAAGAAGGCGCAGCTCAAGGATGGCTCATGGCCGCCCCCGACCGCCAACCGCAAGTACGGCACGAA
>CBDURV010000137.1:0-8422 GCA_965369495.1 uncultured bacterium | reverse complement strand
CTCTTTCGTTGCTGTTCGTCATCCAAGAGTCGCCTAACGAGATGCCGCTCGGCGGGTGGAGCGGGTTGCGACCCACCGCCCAGGCGGCGCCTCAGTTCCCGAACGAGCCGAGCACGTTCCGAGTTGCGGGGGCGCGCTTCAAGTTCGACGATCTCCCTCTCGATCTGGTGCCTACGTACCACCACCTCGCGCTTGTCCTCTTCGCTCCGGGCGTGTTCTTCGGCCACGAGCTGCCTGCGCAAGTCATCCCATCCCCGGCGATCGCGGCGCGGCGGCAACGGGATCTTGTAGCCGATGTTCGCGCATTCGCCGCCACACTCGGGGCATACGACGCTCTCGTTGCGCGCGGCGTCGCCGTAGCGAGCGGCGCGACGGACACTTTGCCGGCAGTCGAAGCAGGCCCAAGTGCGTTTACTCATCGCGTGCTGAACGAGTTGCAGCTCACCTGCGAGCGGCTCTTTGCAGTCTATCGCCTTCGCCCGCGGGGTGCGGGCCGCTCGGCGGGTGGAGCGGCTTGTTAAGCGTGCCATGCGTCAGTCGCCACTTGGCGCGTAACACGACGAGACCGAGCACGACACACACGAGCGCGCCGAACTGCACTCCCCAGATTGACCCACCGACCCACGCATACGCCAGCATCGGACCCGTCTCCGCTGGTACACCGATGAAAGTCGACCGATAGAACTCGGGACTGAGCGATGCCAACCCCATCGCGGCACCACCTCCGATGAGCCAGCACGCGAACGCTCCTGAGACGATTGCAAGGAGATATCGGGAAGCTAATCGATAGCTGCAGGCCGCGCGGCTGATGATCCCCACGCCGGCCGTGAAGACGAGCGAAAACAACACGCCGAACAGTAGCCCCTCGAGGATGCCCTGCGCGACGCTCGCTCGCCAAACATCGTCGATGTCCCGCCAGCCTAGGATCTGGACGAAGTACTGCGGGCTGACCCATCCGTTGATCGCGTTGGTGACCGCTCCGAGTGCGGCACCGGCGAACACCCCGGTGACGGCAACTCCGAAAAGGGAAAGCGGACGAAACGGAGGAGCGTTGTGTTGTGCAGAGTCAGTCATGTCCCCTGTCCTCCTAACGACATGCCGCTCACCTGCGAGCGGCAACTCGCAGTCTATCGCCTTCGGAACTGACGTGCGCGCCGTTCGGCGGGTGGAGCGGCTTGTTAGGCGGCCATCACTGCGCCGGGACTTTCCACACCAAGGCGCGCCCGGGTCCCTTCGTCCGTGAAAGCCCGATCTCCTGCTCGAGGCGCGTGGTCCAGGTGGGACAAGGGCGATCGTAGGGAAGGTCGAGATCATCGCGCAGTTCCGCCCACGTCAACCCCGTCGGCTTCCGCCGGAGTCGCCGTAGGATTCGATCCCGAAACTCGATGTATCGCACGGTCCGTGTTCGCCCGCCTAGCGCCTTGCCGCTCAGCCGCGGCCGAAGGTCGGCGGCCGCAGCGGCTTGTTAGGTTGCAGGTTATTCAGCACCGCTCTCGGGCCTCCGCAGGAAGAACGAGAAGAACGTGAAGAAGGCAAAGAACCAGTAGAAGCTCGTATGACCCTTGAGACCGAGCAATCCAAGGAATCCCAAGAAACCAAGGAAACCCAGACGTTGCGATTTGCTCATTGTCCGACTCCTTTGACTCGTAGGGCCATTCAGATCCTCGTCAACCTAACTACTACTTCGACGGTTCCGCATATCGCAACCGTCGCTTCGATCCCCGCAGTCTAACGCGGACGGAGCCGAGCGGTGCGCGCGCAGTCACGACGCGCGCCGCACGAGGGCGACTCTGAGGGTCACCCGCCGGATCCCGAACTACGTGCGCCCTAAAATGGGCGTAACGCGCTGTCGGGCAGGGGCTTGCGGACGCCCACTGCGCCATCGATGACGCTGCCCGTCAGGTGCAGCCGCTCGCGTTCGCGCGCCATGCGAGAACCGATGCGTTAGAGACGATCGTCTGTCGTCAGCTCGCGGCATCCTGCCCGCCGCGATTCGAGATGCGGCTCGCCTGCCGCAAGCCGCACATTGCGGAACTACCGCGTCAGGCACAATTTTTCCATGTATGCGCCCTCGAACGAGGACACCTGCCGATGGGCGATTTTGGCCCCCTCTCCCCACGCCCCTCACCTTCCCCCCGATCTGTTGACCACGGGGTTCGGATGCCGTTCTCAACCCATCGCCCTAACCCCCGCCCCGGTATATGCTTGGGTCAACACGGGACCGTAGCTCAATCGGTTGGAGCAGGGGACTCATAGTGCGCTGCGCGGGCTGAAAGCCCCAACGGGTTGCGGCTTCGATTTGTCCATGGAGTCCACAGGGTCCAAGGATTCCGGCCCGGTGCGCAGCGAAGGAGTCTGCTGCGTTCTAATTGTGACGCCCGATGACCGCCATTTCGCGCATCGAAAAGACGCCGCCGCCCGAGCCGTTGACTGCACGCGCTCAACCCAGCCGAACACGTTGCGCTCACAGCGATCGGAGCCGCCGTTGGAGCGCCGCCGCGGTGTTGGCACTCCTGCTCTGCGCGGCGTGTGGCACGCCTGTCGAGTGGGTGCGCAAGTATGACGGCCAGCTTCCCGACACCGAGCCCTACGACGCGGCGCTGCTTCTCGTGCGTGACGCGCGCACGGGCAAGCCCATCGAAGGCGCGGTCATTCGCCGGCACCTCTGGGGGCTCGTCGGCGAAGATGGCTCGTGGGCGCCGGTCCGCGGGGAGTGCCGCACCGACTCCTTGGGACTCGCCCGGCTCCGTCCGCTCGCGCACATGTGGGGGAACCTCTGGACGATCGAGGCGGCGGGCTATGCGACGACGGAGGTCTACGGCCACCACCCGCACTCGACCGTCGAGCTGCATAGGGGAGGAGTCCTTCAGGCGCGTCTCATCGGGCCGTTCGGGAGTCCGGTCCGGGACGCGCCGATCGAGTACATCCTCAGCCAGACCGGACCCGCGTTGGCGGAAGCACGCACCGATCGCCAGGGTGTCGTGCGACTCGAAGGCGTGGAGAAGTACGACAGTGATCTTCACTTCCGAGGCAGCCCGGACACTCACGTCGCCGCGACGGGCCTGTTCACCTACTCCGGCGGCGCACGATTCCCGCCCCGGGAGACGTACGCCGATCCCGGAGTGACGTTCCGCGGCCACGTGCTGCTGGCCGACGGCAGCCCTGCGCGCGGTGCCGTCATCCGCTGCGGCGACGACTCGCGCGGAGCGTGGACAGTGGTGGCGAGCGACGGCGCATTTCGCCTCGACGGCGCCGATCCCGACTGCGGGTTTGACATCCAGCGCAACGAGAACTGGACGCCGGTGCGCGGCCGCTACCGGCACGGCGAGCCCATCGTCATCCGGCTTGGACGACAGGGAAGCGTTGCACTCCACGGGGTGACGGCGGTTGCTGCGGCGGCCAGCGGAACCGTCACCTTCGAGAGGCAGTCGGATGGACAGGTCTGGACCGCGCTGGCCAACGAGCCCGCGCGCCTTCCCGCGGGCCGGTACCGGGCCACGCTCGGTGATGTCGTCTCGGAGTTCGTCGGCCGCTCCGAACCGTTCGATGTTCCCGGAACCGGCCGGGTCGACCTGGCAGTCGAACGACAACCTCAGCTCGAAGTCGTCTGGACCGAGCCCGAACTCCAAAACGGACCCACGTGGCTGCACTTCGAGGAGAGCGCCTGGTCCTGGGGCTCCGATGGGCCGCGCTTCATCGACCGCAAAGCAAGGGCTGCGCTTGTCGTGGAGCGCGACGGCGCATGTCGGTACTTCCCGGTCGAGGAGTGTCTCGACGGCGTGCGCCGCGTCGTCGTCCGCATGCCCCCGCTTCGTCGCCTGGCCGTCGCCGATGCGAACAAGGCCGAGTACGGCTCTCTCCGGGGACGAGTCTGGTGCCTTTGGGACGACGTTCGAGTTGATGGGGACACGATTGCGACGAGGGCTCGGGGTTCCGTGGCAGTTATTGTCGAGTTCGCGCACCGCGAGCGGCGCGAACTCTGGTTCGACATCAAGGACGAAGGCGCGGACCCTCTGCCTCCCGTCCGCGTGGAGCGGAGCGTCTTGCCGCCTACGCGCATCCTCCGTGTCGATCCGCCCCCGGGAATCTCTTCGGACGGTGTGCGCGTTGAGGTGGTTGCCGCGGAACTCCCATTCCTCTGGATCAATGCGATTGGCAGCGCCGACCTCAATCCGTCGGCCGACGAAGTCGGCGAGTCGATCGAGTCGCCGTGGTTCCGTGACGGAACGATCGTCCGACTGAGCATCGATGAGAGTGGGCTCTTCCCGCTCCGGAGCGCCTTGCGGGGAGAGGGTCCTTACCGGGTGAAGTGGCCCGCGTGTTCCCTTCGCGTCCGCGGCGCCACAGACACGATCTACATCGATGGGGTTCTGAACGACGGGGACTGGGCGTGGTACAGCAAAGAGGGCGGGCTCCTCGTTCGCGGACTCCCCGCAGGTCCCCACGACTTGGTCGCACGGGCACGGGACGGCACGTGGTACTGGCACCGAGTCGTGCTGCGCGATGGCGAGTCCCGCACGATTCAAGTCGGCCGGAATGGGCCGTAGTCGCTGACGGCGGCCGGCCCGCATAGGTGCAGTACGCTCATTGCGCTTGATCACGGCGGAGTTGTCCGGCACGGCGTACTAGACTTATGGAATGTGCATTGTTGCGCGCCGGAGATGCTTGCGGATGACCCTGATCGAAGTATTCGCGATTGATTGAGCATGACCGATCAAGATTGTGTCCGAGGTCGAGCGTGGATGGCGGTGGCTGCGTTGACATGCATCGGATGCACGGGAATCCGTGTGGAGTCGAGTGGCGTGGTGCCCGCCGAGAAGGGCCTTGCGATCGTGGAGACCGAGGCGACTACAAGGAGAGTGGTCAGTCGAGTATTACGATCCGCAGGCGTCACTTTGGTGTCAGCCAGATCCGCGGAGCTGTTGGTCCACGCGAGTTTCGCGATGTCGCCCGGCACTAGATCGAGTAGCTCTGGCGACGGGTGGCGCGTGAGCGGTGGGAACATGGAGAATCACAGCGACGGAGGCCAAGGGCTCTGGTTCGGCGTCGAACCGGGTGGAAGCACGGTGGAAGAACCCAATCAATCGGGAGCTTACGATTCGTTGAACGCAATCCTCCGCGTGCGGGTGACCAGCAAGGAGTCGGGTTTCGTGGTGTGGAGCGGGAACGCGGTGCAGAAGGACATGACGTGGCTCGAGAGAGCGGAACGAGTGGAGTGGATCGAACAGGCGGCCCAGCTGTTGGCTAGAGAGATGGCTCGGAGTGGTGATCGACCGTGACACGGGAAATACCGCGTGATCCCTAATTGCGCCCAGGGATGCCGTTCTCAACCCATCGCCCTAACCCCCGCCCCGGTATATGCTTGGGTCAACACGGGACCGTAGCTCAATCGGTTAGAGCAGGGGACTCATAATCCCTTGGTTGCAGGTTCGAGTCCTGCCGGTCCTACGTTTGCATTTGGCGCGCCGTAACTCGTGTCGAGCCAACGGGTTGCGTGACCCGCTAACGTCCCACGCCAAACCCGTCGATATTGGGTTGGCCGGGTTGGTGGTGCCATCGCGGGCAGCGGACCAAAATTGATGCCGACACTTTTCAGCGTATCTGGCGAACGTCTGGAATTGGAGCCCGACCGGGTTTATACGCTCGGTCGCGCTCTCGATTGCGACGTAGTCGTCGAAGACATGGCCGCTTCGCGTCATCACACACGGATAACCGTCGGGCACAATCCGGAGGCGCTGCTGCTCGAGGACTTGAAGAGCCGTAACGGCACCTTCGTCAACGAGGAACGGGTTGATGGCCGCGTGCCGCTGCTCGACCGGGCGCGCGTGCGCGTGGGCGCGACGGTGTTCCTGTTGCGGATGTCGCAGGACGGCGCCGAGACCGCGACGGCCAACATGGACACGGGAACCATCGGTCTCGAGCATCTCTCGTTCGGCGCCGACGTCGATCCGCAGTTGCTCAAGGTGGCGGCGGGCAGCGGGCGGGGCCACACGGAGATCGCCGGCCAGCTCTCGTCGTTCACGATGATCGACGTGCTGCAGCTCCTGATCCAGACGCACCGCACCGGCACGCTTCACGTCGCAATGGGCGAAGAGGCGGCGGAGGTCCACCTCAAGGACGGCGAAGTGCTGCATGCCGTGCTCGGCGAACTGGAGGGCTTCGATGCCCTGCGCGCGCTGGTGCAGAAGCAAGAGGGCATCTTCTGGCTCGTCGAGACGATGCCGATGGTGCGCCGCACCGTGCGCGATGCCAGCTCGATTCTGCTCTTCGAACTCTGCCAGGCGATCGACGAAGGCGCACCCGCCGGGTTTTAGCGTCCTACCAGAGGCCCCAGGCGCCGGTGCCCACCACCCAGAGCGCGAGCAGCAGGTTGGTGACGGCGTGCGCGATCACGCAGCCGATCAGATCGCGGCGCCACACGTAGAGCCAGACCATCAGGCCGCCGTAGACGATCGCGGCCGGATACTCGATGATTGCGTGTCCGATCGTGAACAGCGCGATCGAAGTCACGACACCGAACGTGTTGACGCGCCCCGGTGCGAGATCGAAGACCGACTGCTGCTCGAACGCGACGCCGAACGGGTCCTTCTCCTTCCGCTTGCGCGCCATGCCGATCTGCGTGCCCAAGCGCAGCAGGTAGCCGCGCATCAACTGCTCCTCGAAGATCGGCACGATCAGCACCGCCGCGCCCACGCGCAGCCACCACTCCTGCGGCGTCCACGCTTGCGCCTCGCCGGCGAACGGTGTCATCAAGGCGATCCAGAGCGCCGCCCCTACGACGCCCGCGACCGCACCCGCCGCGATCGAGAGACGCAGCGATCCGGGACCGCGCAGCGGCAACAGCCGGGGCCACGCCCAGACGAGCGCGCCCCCGGCGATCGCGATGCGGGCGATATAGTTCCAGTCGCGCGCCAGCCAATCCGCCGGAATGCTCGCGATGCCCACGTACGCAACGTAGGGCAGCACGAACGGCAGAACGAGCGAGCGGTTGGTCGTGGCGGGCACTACTTGTCGGCGGTGAACTTGTAGTTGAGCGTGAACAGCAGCGTGAAGTCGTTTCGCTCCGTGCCGGCCGCGGGCGCCGAGTTGTACTTGTCCTGCAATGTCAGCATGAAGTCGAAGCGCTTGTTGATCGGCATCGAGAAGTTGGAGTTCCAGAAGAACTGGTACTCGCCGCCGTTCGTGATGCTGGGAATCCACTGGATTACCTGCCGGTAGGTCAGCGTCTTCGTGATCTTCCACACCCAGTCGAGGTTGACCTGTGCGACCCACTCGTTGTTGTCGGCGCCGCCATAGAAGTTGTCGGTGTTGTAGCCGGCGCCGATCTCACCCCACATGACGAACTTGTCGTCCGCGGTCTTGGCCAGGCGATAACCCCAACCGGCCGTGAGCCTCAGCCGCAGGGCGAGATCCTCCTGGCTGTCGGTCTCGACCCAGAGCTGCTGCCAAAAACGCTGCTTGTCGTCCTTGCCGAACGTGTGTTCGAAGCGCTGGACCAGAATCCACTCCGAAGCGGTTTCGATCCCTTGGTCGCGGCTGTAGATGCCCTGGAAGGCAAATTTCAGCGCGTTCTTCTCCCAGACCTTCTTCGCGTTGCCCGTGATGGCGAGCGTGAGAATCTCGGAGTTGCCGTCCTTGTAGGTCAGGCCCACTCCGCCTTCGTACTGCCAGTCGGTTGCCTTGGGGCTGGCCGCCTGTGCGAGGTAGCCGTCCACGGCGTCATCGAGGGTTTCGCGAGATTCCGCGAACGCGGTCGACGTGACCATGGCTAGGATGAATAGGGCGGGGGCGAGTTTCTTCCAGATCAGCAGCATGTTTCCTCCTCTTGCCCAGAGATTAGGCAGACGGCCACGGAATCAAAGGAATTAGATGAAGGTGCTCGTGACAGGCGGAACCGGGTTCATCGGCAGCGCGATCGTGGAGGCTCTGCTCGCGCGCGGCGACGACGTTGTCGTTTCGGGCCGAAGCGCCAAGCGGGTGACGAAGAAGTTCGGAGCGCGCGTCGTGGCGTGCGAGTGGAATCCGATCGACGGTCCGCTTCCCGCCGAGGCGCTGGACGGTGTCTATGGCGTGATCAACCTCGTGGGAGAGAACATCGCCAAGGGGCGCTGGACGCGGGCCAAGAAGGCGCGCATTCGCGAATCGCGCATTACCGGCACCCGCAACCTCGTCGCCGGCATCGCGGCGGCCACCGACCGGCCGTCGGTGCTCGTGAGCGCCAGTGCGATCGGCATCTACGGCGACACCGCGCACCGGGCGGTCCACGAGGGCGCGACGCGGGCGCATGACTTCCTCGCGGATCTCTGCGCCGATTGGGAGGCGGCCGCGCGCACATCGGACGTGCGTGTCGCGATCGTCCGCACCGGTGTCGTGCTGGGTCGCGGCGGTGGCGCGTATCCGCCCATGCGCCGCCTCTTCCAAT
>CBDURV010000136.1:0-8487 GCA_965369495.1 uncultured bacterium | reverse complement strand
GGGCGCTGCATCAGTTGGGCCCCGAGGCCAGAGCGGCGGCGCCCTATCTCCTCAAGCTGTTGCCGACCAGCAAGGGCTTCGGCACGACCGGGACGCGCGAACTCTGCTGGCCATCGACCCCGCGTCTGCCCCCAAGGTCGTGCCGCCGCTCATCGCGCTGGTGCGCAAGCCGGGCGACTGGGACTTCCTGCAGCCGATTGCGCTGAGACTGCTGGCCGATGCGGGCCCGGCCGCAAAAGGCGCGATTTCGCTCTACGTCGAAGTGCTGGGCTGGCCCGAGGAGGATGTCGCGCTCTCAGGCGGGGCGCTGGCGACGGCGTTTGCGGGGAAGGGCGCCTCGTTCCGCCACGTTCTCTACTGCAAGCGTGCCGCGGTGCGCGGGCTGGGCGCGTGCGGTCGCGACGCCGCCGGCGCGAAACAAGCGCTCGCGGCGCTGCGCGACCACCCCGACGCGCGCCTACGCTACCGCGTGTCCGTCGCGTTGCGGCGCATCCCGTAGCAGCCGCCTTCGGATGAGACCGCGCTCGCCTACGGATTGGCGATCCAGAGGGCGATCTGTTCGCCTTCGACGACGTCTTCGCAGAGGCGGTTGCCGAGGCGGCGCGAGATGCGTGCGCGATCTCCCTGCAGGCCGCGATTCATCGTCGTCATCATCATCATCTGCGGTGAGTCGGGGCCGAGGCCACTCTCGCGCAGCTCCTTGCTCTCTTCGCGCATCTTCTTTTGCGCGGCCTGCGTCTCGCGCCGCGACTCGGCGGCCAGCTTTCCGATGACGGCCATCTGCTCGGGATGCAGTTCGATGCCCTTGAAGGTCTGCATCGGGCTGCGACTGCGCTCGCCCGCGTTGATGAAGGGCGGAATCGACTCCCACTCGGCGTACTGCGCCTCGTTCATCAGCTCGCGGATGAGCTTGCGGCCGGTCGAGTAGATCTCGCCGCGACGCTTGTAGGCGCTCGACAACTGCTTCTGAACCGCCTGGCGCTCCTTGCCCTTGGGGCCGTCCTTGGCGCGGATGGTCCGGTTGAACGCGTTGATCGCCGCGGTGTCGGCGGCGGCCTCGGAGTTCATCTCCTCCAGCAGCGAATTGACGCGCACCATCTGGCTCGGCGTGAGCCCCTCCAGCAGGTAGAGCTGGTTGCGGTTGTCGCCCGGATTCTTGTAGCGCGGCGAGCGCAGCGGGCGCGTTGCCGCCATCTGTTCCGGCGCGAGCGCGAAGTACATCGCCTGCCAGAAGCGCTTCTCGATGGCGCGGATGCGGTTGTTGATCTCCGCCTTGAGGCGCTGGCGCACCTTGACATCCTGGTCGGCCAGCGTCCGGTCGATGGTGGACTGCTGCCGCCACAGCGTGCGCTGCGCGGCGTCGGCGCCGGCGATCGAGCAGCGCACGATGCGCTCCTGCTTGGGCGTGAGATCGGGCGATTCCAGCATCACCGCGTGGTTGTAGCGCTCGCGGTACAGCACGCCGCGCGGGATGTGGTTGAGCCGCTTGAGCTGCTCCGGCTTGATTCCGATCTTGTCGTAGAACGCGCGGCCCTGCTTGCGCGACTTGGCGATCTCGCCCTGCAGCTTCGTCTTCTGCGCGGTGAGCTTCTTGCGCGCGTCCTTGTTCTTCGTCTTGCGGATCTGGTCGTTGAGCTTCTTGAGCTGCCCGTACTGCCCGCGGACCTTCTTGAACGCGCCGTTGAGAAACCGCTTGAGCTGGTAGCGCTGGCCGCCGGTGAGGCCCGGCATGATGTCGATCGACGCCGCGTTGAAGTGGATCGGCACGGGCGGGCGCTGATCGTCCTGCGCGCTGGCGACGGTGGCGATCAGAAGGGTGAAGGGGATTGCGATCTTCATGCCATCAGCTCCAGCGGTGTGTGGGGCCCGATCGCGGCCCGGGCGTCCATGTGCAGGAAGTCGGTCAGCAGTCCCGCGAAGAGTCCGCGGAAATCGGTCGTGTATTTGAAGTTGCCGCGGTCGAGATCCTCGAGCGACGGGTACTTGCCGTGCAGGCCCGGCTTGATGCCCTTGCCGATCACGAAGGCGGGATAGGCGGAGCCGTGGTCGGTGCCGCCCGAGAGGTTTTCGGTCGCGCGCCGGCCGAACTCGCTGAATACGCAGGTGACGACGCGGTCGCCGAGTCCCGCGCGCTCGAGCTGATCCTGGAACGAGCGCAGGTTGTTGCCGAGTTGCCCGAGCAGGCCGTTGTGCTGGCCGCCCTGGTTGGCGTGGGTGTCATAGCCGCCCATCGAGAGGTGGATCACCTCGAGGTCGAGCTTGGAGCGCAGCAGCGCGAGCGCCTTGCCGAGATCGCGGCCGACGGGTCCGTAGAAGCCGCCGGTCACAGGCCTGAGCGCGGCGATGCGGTTGGCCACCTTGAGCGCCTCGATCGCGCGCGCCGCGACCTCGCCGCGCACGCCGCCCATCTTGGCCGCCTCGCGGTAGACCTCGGCCGTTTCGCGCGCGCCTTCGGGCAGCTTGAACTGCCGGAAATCCGTCATGGTGACGATGCCGTTGGTGGCGCCCTGCAGCAGCAGCGGCTTCTCCTTCACCAGCGCGACGGCGCGCAGCGGCTTGGTGGATTCGCGCGCCTCGATGGCGCGTCCCATCCACCCGCTGGTCGGCGTCTGCTCCGGTTGCGCGGTGTAGAAGATTTCGGTCGCGCGGAAGTGGCTGTAGTTGGGCTGCGGGTAGCCGATGCCGTTGACGATCGCGAGCCGGTCGCGCTTCCACAGATTCTCGAAGCCGCCGAGCGCGGGATGCAGGCCGTACTGCCCGTCGATCTTGCGGATCTGGGCGTCGTTGATGCCGATGCCTGGGCGCAGGATTCGGTAGTTGAGATCCTTGTAGGGAATGACCGTGTTGAGGCCGTCGTTGCCGCCGTTGAGGTGCAGCATGACGAGCGTGCGGGCGCCCGGGGTCTTCTTGCCGGTTTCCGCCCAGGAGAGGCGCGGCAGGGCGAAGAGTCCGCCGATGGCGAAGCCGCGTTGGATGAATTCGCGTCGGTCGAGCATGGCGTGTCTCCTAGGAGAGTTGGTATTCCGGGCTGGCGAGGGCGAGAGCGACGCGCGCGGCGCCGTCGGCGCTTTCGAGACGGGCGCGCAGGGAGTCGGGCAAGTCGTCCTGGAAGCAGAGCGACAGCACGCGCGGGGCGACGTCGGCATGCGCTTCGCCGAGTCGCTGCGCCAGCTTCATGCGCTCCACGACGCCGGCGCTGTTGAGCCATCCGCTGCCGCTCGCCCAGCCCTTGACCGAAGGCGGGCGGAAGAGGATCTGGCCCATGCGCTCCATCGAGCCGTGCGCCCAGAGCGGCATGGTCGGCTCGCCCGTCGCGCGCATGGCCCCGACGACGAGATCGACCGGGCCCTTCACGAGACTGCGGTAGTGCTCTTCGGCGCGGAACGCCGGCGAGTAGAAGATCACGAAGAGCGCGGAGCGGATGTCCCCCCTGGTTGCCTTGAGCACCGTGGCGATCTCATCGATCTCCGCCTTGGTGGGCGCGGGGTGCGAGAAGTAGCGCAGCAACTTGGCGGCGATGAAGCGGTGGCATGCCGGCAGGCCGGTGAGGATTTCGATCACCTCGTCGCCGCCGAGTTTCCCGGTCTTGCCGTGAATCGTCTTTTCGCCGTCGTCGTGGAACTCGCGGGTGAAGACGAAGTCGTGGCGGCGGCTGCCCCAACCAGTGAACGCGCGCGCGATCTCGCGGATGTCCTGCTCGCTGTAGTTGCCGATGCCGAGCGTGAAGAGTTCCTGCAATTCGCGCCCGTAGTTCTCGTTGGCGGCGCCCTTGCGGTTCGCGTTGCCGTCGAGAAAGCGGATCATCGCCACATCGCGGCTCACGGCGGCGACAAGCTCGGAAAAGCGGCCGTGGCCCTTTTCGCGGAACATGCGGTACTGCGTCCACATGAGCTGCGGTTCCTTGATCTTCGAGTCGCTCGACGCGAAGTGGCCGTGCCAGAAGAAGGCGAGCCTCTCCGCCAGCATCGATTCGCCCGCGATCATCCGGTCGAGCCAGATCTGCTGGATCGAGCCCGGCAGGTAGGGGTCGAAGTTGTCCGGTTCTTCCGGCGCATGCTCCGGCGCACCCCCGTCGAGTTCGTCGAGCAGACGCTGTACGGCGCCCTTGTAGCCCAGCTGATACCAGCCGCGCGCGTCGTGTGTGCTTACGCCAAAGCCGGCGCGTCGGAGCAGATGTCCAACCGCCGCCTTGCCTTCGATCAGCTTAGCCATGCGTCCTCGCAGAAAGTGTTCGCCGGAATAGTGTTTGCCGGAAACCGTCTTCGCCGGAAACACTGCGGGGGGTTCCCGGACCCTCCCCATATTCCCACAAGGATGCTCGCTACGGGTCGGAGACTTCCACCTTCAGGTCGAAATCGGTCAGCTGCGGAAGGGCGCCGTCGGCCGGCCGCACGCGCACGATGTAGCGGGTGCCGGGCAGGTCGGGCACGATCAGCGGCGAGGGCCCGCTCGCGACCACCGCGTTGTTCTGGCGCAGCAGGTCGATTACGAGGTCGCCGGGCGTGTCG
The DNA here is from genome assembly GCA_965369495.1 of uncultured bacterium. Lineage (GTDB taxonomy): Bacteria > Planctomycetota > PLA2 > PLA2 > PLA2 > JBCDBY01. The sequence goes on along the minus strand of CBDURV010000136.1, from coordinate 3,979 downwards.
AGCTCGAGTCGCAGGTTCGAGGTCAGGATCAGGCCGATCGTGAAGTAGCGCTGCGTATGCTCGCCGATCTCCAGGTTGACCGGGTCCGGCGTGAGCGTATCGACGGTGTCGATCAGCGTCTGTTCGAACGGCGCGCGAACGGTGATGTTGGGCTTGCCGATGGGGGAAATGGAGACCGGCCAAAGGAGGCCGTTATCGACCGTCGCCGGGTACGAGACATCCTGGTCTTCGGGGCCCAGCAGCATGAGCTGGATCGCGCCGCTGGAGAAGGTGAGCGACTGCTTGTAGCCGTCCAGCAGCGTCATCAGGTAGGGGTAGGAGAAGCCCGGCGCGAAATTGTCGAGGATCTGGATCGTGATGGCCGGATCGAGTTTGAACCCGTCGCGATCGGTGCCGGCGCCGTTGTCGTCGTGGATGTCCCAGAGCAGTTCCGCGATGGAGAAGCGCGAACCGATGCCGACGTTGTCGGCGGGTTGGTAGACGTTGGGGTCGTCGGGGCCGAGGCGCGTGAGATCATCGTCGTAGAACGACTCGATGTCGAAGTAGCGCGTGACCCGCGCGGCGTCGCCCGAGCCGACCGTGTCCCAGAAGATGCGCGAGCCGCGGCCAAGGCAGGACCAGAAGTCGAGGAAGCCCTCCTTCCACGCGGCGCTCGGCACCAGGCGCGCGTCGTCGATCTCGCCGGCGGGCGCGACCTCGTAGAGGAAGTAGTCGAGCATGAACTGGCCGACGAGGCGCATCAGGATCGCGTCGTCCCAGACATCGGTGTTCGACGTCTCGATGCCATCGACGCCACCCGCGACGATAATGTGCGCGACGGTGACGGCGGGAATAACGGTCGATGCATCACCGTTGCCGGGGCGCCAAAGGAAGTTGACGTCGGGCACGATCGAGCCGGGCAGGAGCCCGCTACGACCGATGATGAAGCCTTCGTAGACGGTCCGGAGGATGTGGAACGCGCCCGCGCCCTGTTCCTGCGAGATGTCCGCGTTGATGTTCATCACGACGAACCGGTTATCTCCGGGAGTACCGCCCGGATCGGTGACGATGGTGTAGGGCGTCACCGAGTTCTGGTCGGGATAGACACGCAGCGTGGCGCCGAACGGGAGTCTTGCCTCTGCCGTGATGCGGAGCGAGACGGGCGTAGCAGGGTTGAGCCCGAAGTTGGCCTCGATCGCGTAACGACCCTGGGTGTCCACCGGGGCGGAGCCGAGCACGCGCCCGTCGTCGCCGAGCACTTCCACCGTCACGTAGGCGGCCGGCGCGGTAAAAGTCGCGCCGAGCAGGCCCGGTTGGACGATGAGTCGCCCGTCGCTGGTGCGCTCGGAAAGGTCGGGGGCGAGGCCGCGATAGCCGATGCGGCCAGCGACGGTCCGTGTGGTGTCACCGACGGGAACGGGGGAGCCGGTGGGACGCCCGCCGGAACTGCACGCCACAAGGGCGAACAGGCAATACGCTATGGTTTTCCGCAACTTCGCTCTCTCTCGTTATGTAGCCCCGGCGCGATTATAGGGACTTTTGGTCCGATTTCAGGCGCGGGCGGGCGCGGGCAGGTTGGCGAGACGCAGCTCGATCAGCGCCACTTGCATCGAGCCGGGCTTGATGGCGTAGTCCACCAGCGTGTCCCCCAGCATGGAAATCAGCTTGAGCAGCGCGTTTCGGTCCATGCCTGGGTAGGTGATTTCAAGTTCGGCCGAGTCGCCGCCATACTCGAGAAGCGTGCACTCCTCGGCGCGCAGAAAAAGAAGGAGGCGGGAGAGGAAGCTCTCCTGGCTCTGTTCAGGCACCGCCTCGGCCGGAATGCCGCCGATTTGGCGGGTGGGCACCCAAAACTCGCGATCCGTGCCGGGGAAGAAGAGGTGCCCGCTGCTGCGGCGCACGCCAAAGAGGACGGCCGCGCCTTCGCCTGTGGACATCTGCGAGCGGTAGCGCGGGGAGGGCACGACGAGCGAGCCGACGACGGGGAGTGACATGGGAGTGGGCAGAGTTTAGCCGAAGCGAATCGCGACACCGCCGCCGAGAGTGGTGGCGCGATTGTGGGAAAAGGGGATGGGTCGCGGGAAGGGGCCCCGCGCGTCGCAGCGTAAATCATGGCCCTGCAACGAGTTGCGAGTTGGCGCGATTCCCCTCGCTCCGTGGCGCGTGAATTGCTATTCCGGGAGTTGTCTTCCGAGACCCGTGAGTTTGCAGGAAGCAAGACGGCAGGACGTTGTCTGCCGGAGGTGATCCGCAGGACAGTGGGGCGCCACGAGCATGAAAGGGGCGCGGCCATGTATGAGAAGTGGGAAGAGCTGGAGCATCAGTTTCGGGCGGAGACGCAGCAACAGGAGGCGCCGTTCGGACCCGGGGTAGTCGAGTGGGACTACTCGCGCTACACGCGTGCGCTGGGATTCGGCAAGTCGCCGGGGTTGGACAGCCTGCCGCGGCGCGGCTGTGTCATCGTGTCGGGTCGGCCGGACTTCTGGGACGCCACCGCCGAGCATCTCGAGCAGTGGAGCGAGAGCATCGGATGGGACGTGTTGCGCGTGTCGGCGCGGCCATCGACGGTGGTGCCCGATCCGACCATCTACCACCTCGGAATCGAGATCACGCACCCGGACTCGCTGATCTTTTGCGGGGCGGGGCAGCAGGGCGAACCGGCGCTGGGCAAACGGCCGCGTTCACCCGCGATGCGCATTCCGCTTTCGGCGACGGAGCGCTGGCTCATCGCAGCCGACCGCGTCCGCCGCCGCCTCCGCACTGAAGTTGCGACCCGCGGCATCGTCATCTACATCGATGAAGCGCACCTCCTGACGCCGAACGCGCTATCGATCCTCTGCTACCTCATGGATGCGCAATGCGCCTGGCGCTCGCACCTGCTGAGCACACCGGCCCAGGTCTACATCGCATTGGCGATCCCCGCCTCCGCCGACGAGTGGTTCCGCGAAACCCTCACCCGCTTCTCCCCCCTAAGCTCCCCCTTCCTCGCCCGCGAACCCGAAGGCCCCCGCACCCTCCGCGACATCCGCCACCACCCCCACATAACCGCCGAAGAAGAACACGTCCTCGCGGTTTTGGGGGAGATGCCTACTCGAGTGCCGAGAGCGATTGAAAACGTGCTGTTTGGCGAAGATGCTACTGCGCTGATCGAGAGTCTCGTCCAGAAAGAGGCGCTTGAGGTGAGTTTCGAACATGGCGTACCAACACTTGTCCCCACGCCGTCACTGACGGCAGAGGCCCAGCCTGTTTCTCAAAGAGCACTCGAAGCGGCAAAGTGGCATTGCGCGGCGTTGATCGAGAGCGATAGTCGGCATCAGCGCGGCTGGACACGCGAGTATTCGTGCGTCAATACTCACGCTGATGCGCAGGACATCGGTCCCGCACGCACGCGCGCACTTCATCCAGACACTCTTCTCTTTCCGCTACGGGGACTGCGGGCAGAACGCGCTTCACTGGGGTTCAGCGGTGACGCACTCTCCGGCCTCGCGTCACGCGTTTCGTGTGAAGTAGCCGTCGGCAATCTGAAGGGTGCGACACAGGTCTTGCGCGTCGCCGGAGCGCGGGGTTCGTCGATGGTCAAGGCCGATGTCGCGCTCCTCGGGACGATCCTGTCGCTCGGGCGCGCACTTGCCGACGAGTGCATACCGCACAGTTTTTGGCCCGCTCTGGAACTTCAGGACACGAGCAAGGAACTTTCCGATTCGCTGAGCGTTCTTGCGGAATTCTCGACGCGGGCAAGACACCTATCTGCGAAGGAGGTCCAGGCGCGAATAGAGTTCATCGACCGACTCCCGCACGCCAAGATTTTGGAGTCGGCGTATCAGGAATCGCTGGACTCGGATCGCAGCCGCTCGGCGGATGGCGCTGCCAAAAGCCTCTATGCGATCTTGGCGAGGCGAGTTTGGGTCCACGTCGTCACCACGCAGGACCAGTCAGCTCCATGGTGCCTACCCTCACACGAGTCGGAATCGCGTTGGATGGAGTTCGAGGGGGGCAGAGT
>CBDURV010000135.1:0-8490 GCA_965369495.1 uncultured bacterium | reverse complement strand
ATGAGCACGGTGTTGCGCGGATAACCGCCACCGAGACTGTAGGTGCCGAACCAGAGCACGCGCATGGGGTCGTGCCTCAGTTCCCCCGCCGCTCGGCGCGGTCGTAGCGGAGCTGTGCGATCTGCTCGCTGATGAGCGCCAGCGCGAAGAGCATCACCGACTGGACGATCAGCAACATCGCCATGTTGGTGAAACGGTGTTCGGTGAAGTAGGTGTAGAGGTAGTAGCCGGCGCCCCCGAGAAAGGAGAGCGCGGAGAGGGGAAAGAACACGCGGAACGGCGAGAAGAAGGTCGCGATCTTGATGATGATCAGGAAGAAGCGCGATCCGTCCCGGATGATGCGGATCTTGCTCTTGCCCATCCGTTTGCGCGCCTGAATGGGCCGGTAGGCCACCGGCAGGCCGGTCTTGAAGCAGGCGAGCGTAATCGTCGTCGGGTAGCTGAAGGTGTTCGGCAGCAGGTACAGGAAGCGCTGCGCAACGCCCGCTCGCACCACCCGGAACCCGGAGGTGAGATCGGGAATCGTGCGACTCGTGACGTAGGAGGCGAACAGATTGTAAACACCGTTCGCCATGCGCCGCCACGGGTTGGCTTGGCCCTCGCTCGTGCGCGCCCCCACCACCATGGCGTGGTGCTCGAGCGCATCGAGCAGCATCGGGATCTCCTCGGGCCGGTGCTGGCCGTCGGCGTCCATCATAACGAAGATGTCGCCGCCGGCGGCGCGCATGCCCGCCTTGACGGACGCGCCGTTCCCGATGTTGTAGGGGTGGCGCACCACGCGGGCGCCCGCCTCTTCGGCGACTTCCGGGGTGCCGTCGGTGGACCCGTCGTCCACGACGATGATTTCGAAGACTTCCGTCTTCGCACGCTGCTCGGCGACGCGGCGGATGCCGGCGAGTACCTCGCCGATCGCTCCAGCCTCGTTGTACGCCGGCAGGATGACGCTTATCTTCCTGACCATGCTCGATTCGCAATGCCCGACCAAGGCACTGTTGCGCTCCAACTGGGCTATCGGAGAACCGGGCGCCGCGCCTTGAGCATTCGACTCGTTTTGGTACGGAATTCATCGACGCCCCACAAACGGGGCGCGCAAATGATGAAAGGCCAAATAGAAGAAGGGGAGTCCCGAAGGACTCCCCTTTTGTCTGTTTCGAAACAGGGTTTCGAAGCAGTGTTTTCGGAGAAACGGGGGGTGGGATTAGCCAGCCTGCTTCCAGAAGTTGCCATCGATACCGGTCGAACCAGCGGCGGTGATGCCGGTGATCGCACCGGCAACCGAACCGGCGCGGAACGCGGCGTCACCAAGGGGGCCGGCGGCAGCCGTGTAGGCCGAGTTCTCGGTCGCCACGATGTCGCCACCCTGGTTCACGAAGAACGTGCGGTTGCCCGTGTTGCCGTAGTTGGCCGGCCACGCATAGGCGCACCACGTGGTCTCGCAGATGTCGGCGTCAAGGCCGGCACCGGGGCCACCGTTGTTGGCTTCCTGCACCGCGGCACCATTGGCGCCGGGCAGGTAGATGCGGTAGAGGTAGCCGCTGCGGCTGACCGTACCGGTACCACTGACCGAACGGAACGCCGTCGAAAGCACGGGCGGGTTGAGCGTGGCGTTGCCACGGACACCGTTGTTGCCCGACATCTCGCCGAACGTGCCGTACTCGCCAACGCCGTTGACGTTCTCATCGGCGCGCGAGGTGGACTGGAACTGCGCCTGCGCCGAGATGATGTTGCGCAGGGTTGCGATGGCGGCGGTCTCATTCGAGTTGAGACGCGCGCTGAGCAGGTTCGGGATGGCGATCGCCGCAATGATGGCGATGATCGCGATCACGATCATGAGCTCAATGAGGGTAAAACCTGAGGTCTTACGCATGTTGTTCTGACTCCTTCTAGTACCTGGAAAAACCGATGCAATCCGATGCCGGATTGTCTATGTCACTTCTGTGCGCGAGCCGGTTCGCCTGCTCGCCGTTCCCTTTTCGTCATCGAGGCGGGTCCCCTTAACCTCTAGGGTGATTTCCCTGTCCCGAACCGGGCACGCTGTTTCAAACCGACACGGGGGGGGCGCAAGTGATGAAAGTCCAAATAGAAGAAGGGGAGTCCCGAAGGACTCCCCTTTTGTCTGTTTCGAAACAGGGTTTCGAAGCAGTGTTTTCGGAGAAACGGGGGGTGGGATTAGCCAGCCTGCTTCCAGAAGTTGCCATCGATACCGGTCGAACCAGCGGCGGTGATGCCGGTGATCGCACCGGCAACCGAACCGGCGCGGAACGCGGCGTCACCAAGGGGGCCGGCGGCAGCCGTGTAGGCCGAGTTCTCGGTCGCCACGATGTCGCCACCCTGGTTCACGAAGAACGTGCGGTTGCCCGTGTTGCCGTAGTTGGCCGGCCACGCATAGGCGCACCACGTGGTCTCGCAGATGTCGGCGTCAAGGCCGGCACCGGGGCCACCGTTGTTGGCTTCCTGCACCGCGGCACCATTGGCGCCGGGCAGGTAGATGCGGTAGAGGTAGCCGCTGCGGCTGACCGTACCGGTACCACTGACCGAACGGAACGCCGTCGAAAGCACGGGCGGGTTGAGCGTGGCGTTGCCACGGACACCGTTGTTGCCCGACATCTCGCCGAACGTGCCGTACTCGCCAACGCCGTTGACGTTCTCATCGGCGCGCGAGGTGGACTGGAACTGCGCCTGCGCCGAGATGATGTTGCGCAGGGTTGCGATGGCGGCGGTCTCATTCGAGTTGAGACGCGCGCTGAGCAGGTTCGGGATGGCGATCGCCGCAATGATGGCGATGATCGCGATCACGATCATGAGCTCAATGAGGGTAAAACCTGAAGTCTTACGCATGTTGTTACTAGCTCCTTGAAACAAAAAACTGAATCCTGATTCGGTAGAGCCGCGCGGTCGACCACCGTGGTCGCTTCCGCGGTTCCCCTCATCCAATTGACTGATTTGTTATTCCGCTTCGGGCGTATCGCCCGGCGCGGGACGGTCGTTCTCCGCGGTGAGGAGTCGCATGACACGCTCATCACCGCGGAGATCGGCCCAGGCAGGCTCGCCGTCGAGCAGCGCCAAGGCGGACTCCCTATCGGCGCGAACCGCTCGCGAGAGCACTTCAATCGCGATCGACTTATCTTCTTCCCCGAGCAGATCTGTCGCACAACGAAACAGCAGCGGCGAGAGGCCGGGCGCGTCTTCGGGGCAGGCGGCGAGGATCGTGAGGGCGCCCTTCGGGTCGCCTTCCGCCAGCCGCACTTCGCCGCCCTTCAAAAACGCCTTCGCCTCGTTCGGGAACAGCTTGCTCGCGTCGAGAAAGCACGTTTCGGCCTCCTCGAGGCGTCCCGCCGCGACCGCGTCGCGTCCCTGGTTGAGGAGCGCGTCCCAGAGGTAGCCCGTGAGCGCGGGGCTCGGATCCTCGTCATGGGCCGCGCGGAAGTGCTTGGCCGCCGTCCCCCACTCCTTGCGCTTGACCGCGGCGATCGCGTCGAGCGTGTGCACGAAGCGATCGATACCGTCCCCCGCAAGCGCGGCGCGCTCCGCCTTGAATTCCGCGTCGCGTCCCGCGTGCAGCAAGATGCTGGCGCGATCCTGCCGAAGACTGCGCCGCATGTCGCCGGACGCGTCCTCGTGCTCAAGGGCGGTGGCGTACGCGGTAACCGCCTCGTCGTAGCGACCCGCATGCGCAAGCACCGCGGCGCGGCAGACCATGCCCTCCATCGAGTCGGGATGCTCACGAAGACCAAGTTCGATCTCCGCCAGCGCCTCGTCGAACGCACCGGCTCCCGCCAGGATCGAAGCGCCGCCGATGCGGGTCCCGATGTCGGGCGGCAAGGTGATGCCGAATCCGAGAAAGAGGAGCGATCCCGCGAGGACAATGGCGCTCGTGTAGAGGATGCCGCGGCGCTTCGCCTGGGTCGCCGACATTAGCCTGCACCCAGCTTCCTCTGGAGCTCGAAGATGGGCAGGAAGACGGCCAGCACGATACCGCCGACCATGAATCCCATGACGCCGATCATGAGCGGCTCGATCATCGACGTGAGCGTCTTGACCGCCGCGTTGACCTGGTCGTCATAGAAGTCGGAGATCTTCTCGAGCAGCTGCTCGAGCGAACCCGACTTCTCGCCGATCTGGACCATGCGGCAGACCATGGGCGGGAAGACCTTGCTCTCCATGAGCGGCTCCGCCAGCGTGTAACCTTGGCGCACGTTTTCCTTGGCCTTTTCGACAACGTCGGCGATCACCGCGTTGCCCGCCGTGTCCGCGACGATCTCCAGCGCGCCCAGAATCGGCACACCGGACTTGATCAGCGTGGAAAAGGTGCGCGAGAAACGACTCAGGGCGACCTTCTGGAAGAGCGGGCCGAAGACCGGGAAGTAGAGGACCAGGTAGTCCCACTGGCGCGAACCCACCTTCGACTTCTTCCACGTGACGAAAGCGAACATGACCGCGGCCGACACGAGGACGATCGTCCCGAAGTGGTTCTCGAGCGCGTTGCTGACGGCGAGGACACCCTTGGTGAGCGCCGGCAGGTCGATGGCGAGCGAGTCGAAGATCTCCTTGAACTTCGGAACGATGCCGATCATCAGGAAGAGCGTGATGCCAAGCACCATCACCAGGCTGATGACCGGATATGTCATGGCCGCCTTGATGTCGCGCTTGAGCTTTTCGGACGCCTCGAGATACTCCGCGAGGCGCACGAGGATGTCATCGAGCTGACCCGAGACCTCACCCGCGCGCACCATCGAAACGAAAATCGAGGGAAAGAGCCTTTCGTGCTTCTCGAGCGCCGTGCTCAGGTCGGAACCGGCGCGGACCGCATCGATGACATTGTCCAGCAGCGCGCGAAACTGCGGTGTATCCGCCTGTTCCTGCAGCACTTCCATCGACTCGAGCAACGGCACGCCGGCCGAGATCATGGTCGAGAGCTGGCGCGTGAAGATCACGAGCTGGGGCTGCGTGACGCCGGGTTTCGCCTTGGTCAGCTTGGCGAAGAAGCCCCCGCCGCCGTCCTTGCCAACGCCGCCCAGCGCGGACTGGCGAACGTCGAGCACGATCAGGTTGCGTTTCCGCAGATCGGCAACCGCGTCGGACTGGGTTTTCGCGTTGACCATGCCGGAAACGGTCCGGCCGTTGCTGTCGCGCGCGCTGTATTTGAACGAAGGCATATCGAACTCTCCACTAGGAAATCGTGTTCCCTATCGACTCACTTTGCGCGGGGCTTGACCCCATCGGGAAACTCGTCCGGCATCGTCACGCGCAAGACCTCATCGATCGACGTGTGGCCACGCAGCGAATTGAGAATCGCGCATCGGCGCAGCGTGATCATGCCGTGGTCCATGACCGCCGCCGTCTTGATGTCGATCGCGGGCTTGCCCTGCACGATGAGACGCTTGATCGACTCGTTCATCGGCATCGTCTCGAGCAGGGCGAATCGGCCGGTATAGCCGTTCTTGCAGCGTCCACAGCCGACCGGATGGAAGACCTGGCCGGTTTCCGCCTCTTCCTCGGTGAAGCCGATAGCCATGAGACGCTCGTTGGGCGCGTCGAGCGGCGCCTTGCAGTGCTTGCAGAGACGACGCGCCAGGCGCTGGGCGGAGACGAGCAGGGTGGCGGACGCCACCATGAACGGGTCCACGCCCATATCGAGCATGCGCGAAACGGTCGAGGGCGCGTCGTTGGTGTGCAGCGTGCTGAGCACGAGGTGTCCCGTGAGCGCCGCCTTGATCGCGATCTCGATCGTCTCGCCGTCCCGGATCTCACCGATCATGACGACGTCCGGGTCCTGGCGCAGGATCGAGCGCAGCGCCGCGGCGAAGGTCAGGCCGCGCTTCTCATCGACCTGTACCTGGTTGACCCCGAACAGCTGGTACTCGACCGGATCCTCGACGGTGACGAAGTTGTCATCGTCCTTCATGATCTCCTTGACGGCCGAGTAGAGCGTCGTGGACTTGCCCGACCCGGTCGGACCGGTCACGAGGATCATGCCGTAGCTCGCGCTGATGGCGGTGTTGAAGTCCTTGAGAGCGCTCGGCTCGAAGCCGAGCGTCTCCAGCGACAGAGCGAGGTTGCTACCGTCGAGAATACGAAGGACGACCTTCTCGCCATGCACCGTGGGGAGCACCGAGACGCGGAAATCGACCTGGCGTCCCTCCATCTTGACCTGGAACTTGCCGTCCTGCGGCTTGCGACGTTCCGCGATGTCGAGGTTGCACATGATCTTGATGCGCGAGACGATCGAGTTGTGCAGCGACTTGGGCGGCGTGAACGCGACGTGGCAGATGCCGTCCTGGCGGAAGCGGACGCGCACCATCTTCTCGAACGGCTCGATGTGGATATCCGAGACGCCCGCCTTGATCGCCTGATAGATGGCGAGGTTGACGAACTTGATGACCGGGCTTTCGCCCTCGGCGACCGCCAATTCAGCAAGATCGAGCTCCTCGTCCTTCCCGGCCTCCTTGATCTCGAGCTTCGACCCTCCATCCAACTCCCCCATGACCGCCTCGAGTTCGGCGGCGCCGGGGTTGTAGGTGTTGTTGAGCATCTTCTCGATCGTCTCCTGGAGGGAGAGAACGAGACGCAGCTCGCAGCCGGTCGCGTTGCGAATCTGGTCGAGCGCGACCACGTCGAAGGGATTGCTGACGGCGACCGTCAACACGTTGTCGATCCGCGAGATCGGGATCAGGTTGTTGTCGACGGCGAGGTTCTGGGCGATCTCGCGCACGACGGACGCTTCGGGCGCGCAGTCATGCAGGCTGACCGGCGAAACGCGCAGCCGCTCGGCGAGGATGCCGAGCAATTCGTTTTCCTCCAGCAGGCCCTTCTTCACGATCGTCGCGGTGACCGACGTGTTGTCCTTGACGGCGGCTTCCTGCGCCTCCGTGAGTTGCTCGGCGGTAACCACGTCGGTCTCGCCGAGAATCCGGATGATGCGTTTGTCGAAGGCCCTAGACATTCCTGCCAGCCTTGGACCTGCGGCCCTGTCCGAGCGACTGCGGCTTGCCCGGAATCTGGGCGTTGGCGACCGCGCGCTGGAAGGTCCGCTTGAGATCCTCCGGATCGGTCGTGCGCGCCATCGCCTCGTCGAAGGTGATCTCGCTCGCCTGGTAGAGCTCGAAGAGCGCCTGATTGAACGTCTTCATGCCGTGCTTGCCGCCCGTCTGGATGAGCGAGTAGATCTGATGCGACTTGTTGTCGCGGATGCAGGCGCGAATGCCCTGGTTCGCGACCATCACCTCCGAAACGAGCGCACGGCCGCGGCCATTGGCCTTGGGGACCAGCGCCTGGCAGATGACCCCCTGCAGCACGAATGACAGCTGCGTGCGCACCTGCTGCTGCTGGTGGCTGGGGAAGACATCGATGATGCGGTTGATCGTCTGGACCGTGTCCGAGGTGTGCAGGGTCGCGAATGTCAGGTGGCCCGTCTCGGCCAGCGTGAGCGCGAGCTCGATCGTCTCGAGGTCGCGCATCTCGCCGATGAGCACCACGTCCGGATCCTCGCGCAATACGCTGCGCAACGCGTTGGAGAACGAGTGCGTGTCGGAGCCGACCTCGCGCTGGTTGAACAGGCAGTTCTTGTTGCGGTGCAGGTACTCGATCGGATCCTCGATCGTGACGACGTGCTCGCACCGGTTCTCGTTGATGAAATCGATCATCGCGGCGAGCGTGGTCGACTTGCCCGAACCGGTGGCGCCCGTGACGAGCACAAGCCCCTTGGGCAGCGTGCAGAACATCTCGCACACGTCGAGCGGTAGGCCGAGCTCGTGGAAGTTCTGGATCGTGTACGGAATGACCCGGAACACACCACCCACCGCACCGCGCTGCTGGAAGACGTTGGTGCGGAAGCGCCCCAACCCCTCGATGCCGAACGAGAAATCCAGTTCGAGGTTCTTCTCAAACTTCGCGATCTGCTCCGCGGTGAGCACCGAGTAGACGATTTTCTTCGCCCCTTCGGCGCCGAGAATCTCGTGCTCCGATGAGATGAGCTGTCCGTCAATCCGGATCTTGGGCGGAGCGCCGGCCGTAACGTGCAGGTCCGAGCCGCCACGCTGGACCATGATCTGAAGTAGTTCTTCGATCCCAGGCATCACAATTCCTTCGGGCCCGTTGCCTCCCCGATGCGGATCGGTCAGACGAACCCGCAGGTCTATCGACCCTTGAGCGAAGGTGGTTTAGTCGGGACTGATGCCTGATTCCGCAACTGGGGCGGCGCCCAAATAGAAAAAGGGCGCCCGAACCGCAGTTCGGGCGCCCTTCTATGGCGCAATTGTTCGGAGTTTGTGAGCCTCGCAGGCCCGCTCCTAGCGTGCTCCTAGTCGATGACCGTGATCACGACGCGACGGTTCTTCGCCTTGCCGGCAGCCGTCTTGTTCTCGCCAAGCGGATCATCGGAGCCGAAACCGGCCACTTCCATGAGACCGTTCGGGATTCCGTAGCGGGCGAGAGCGACGCTGACCCGCTTCGCGCGCTCCAGCGAAAGCTCCTTGTTCGAGTTCCAGCCCG
>CBDURV010000134.1:0-8497 GCA_965369495.1 uncultured bacterium | reverse complement strand
GCGTGCCCACGGATCCCAGCGCATTGATGATGGCGCTGTCCCGCCCGGCCCGGAAGCGAAGCTCCTCGTTCCTGACGAATTCCGGGAGATCGGTCCCGGGGAGGGCCCACTGATCGAACCGCTGCTCCGCCGCCGCACGCACGCCCGCCAACTCTGCCCGCGTGGGTCCTTCAGTCAGCAGACGGATGAACTCGGGCTCGATCGCTTCGCCGCGCGCCCGGATCTGTGCGCCAAGCGTTCCGTTCCGGCCGTTGAGGCAGTCAATCGTGGCCCAGCGATGCGCCATCTCGCTGTCGGTGGGCGGCCCCGAGTCAGGCGGTTCCGTGTCCGGAGCGATGACATCCGGAATCGAGTTGATTTCGACCTGCTCCGCCTTGTCCTCCCAGAGTCGGAACTCCCACGTGAGCCTTTCGGGTGACGTGGCGAAACCGGTTGCGTTGAAGTCGTGCAGCGGCTCTTCGGCCGAATCCGACGCGCGGAGCCCATACACCTTGTTAAGCGCGGAATTCACGTCGAAATGCGCCCGAAACACCTGCCCCTCCGTCAGCCAGTTGCGAGTGTCTGAGTTCTCCCACATCACGTTGGACTTCTCGAAGTAGCTTGGCGCGTCGTTCGTGTGATCGAGTCGGAAACAGTGCCCCAGTTCGTGGACGAGCAGATCCGCGCCGACGGTCGATCCCATTCCGATGGTTCGGACGCCAAACGTGTCCGTATGTCCCTTGTTGGTCGCGCCGTCCTTGAAACCTTCGACATCATCGATCAACGTGCGCTTGCCCACTTCATCCACGAGGTACACGTTGATCGCTTCGGGATCGAACGCGAGAGCACCGTCCGCGGGGTTCGTGATGCCGGTGTCGGAAGCCGCGACGCGCTCGTGGTCGTCATTCAACGCGAACTGCAGGAACTTGGCCGCATTGTTCCAACCGCTCACATCCGTCACCGTGTGATCGAGCGCGACGCCCATCCGCTCCTTGTGCAGGACGTCGGTCGCATGTTGCGCCGCCACTGCGGCGAACTCCTCGCGACCCGCCAATACGACCCAGATCTGGATCTTGATCTTGAACGGCGCAAGCAATTGGATCCGGCAGACATCCTTGCCGTCGGTCCACGGACCGCGACTGCCGGACTCTCCCGCCGGTTTCGCGAGATACACCGGCGGATGGCCACGGCAAAAACAGACGACCGCGTCCGACTCCGATGCGTGATCGAGATGCCCGATCTTCTGCACGTTCGAGTGGGTGAAGTACCGCTCGTTGTCTACATCAACGCCTTCGCGCCTACCGTCGACCGCGAGTCCGATCTCTCCCCCGCTCGTGGCTTCGGAGATCCGTATCCGGTCCTGGTCGTCGTCGCACCCCTGGCAACCCGACAACGAAACCGCGATCACCCCGAATAACAACCCTCGCTTGATCCGCATATTGCCCCCTTGACTGGACGCTACATTTTTGCGCTGGCCGCAGCAAGTTCGTTTGCTACCGTGGCAGTGAAGGAGGGATAGGAAATGCCTTGGCCGTGTGATACCGGGAGTGCGAGCGGATTTAACCCCACCGAGGACCTGATCGCGATTGTTGAGCGCGCGAACGCGCACAATCGGATGCTGGTGATTCAAGCCGCCTGCGATTGCGCGCTGAACCACGCCACCGCACCGACCGGCATCAATGCCACGAACCACTGCACGTGGATTCAGGTCGCGCGGAACCGTGCGGACGCGAACAACTGGACGGGGTGCTACGACGCGCTGAGGCATCAGGGCCTCCAAGGCCCGCCGGCAGCGACCATACCGTCCTCAACGCCATGGCCCTGCGACAGCAGCCCGACAAATTGCGACGCAGCGCGCACTCTCTTCCGGATTATCGAGCGCGCCAACTCGCATATGCCGGCCAACGCCTCGATCATCATCTACAAGGCTTGCGTGTGCGCGCGCCATCCGAAGAAGAAGAGCCTTACGCTCTGGAACACGGTCGGCAAGCACTGCGACTTCGTCAATACGGCCTGGGGCCGCGCGCAAGTCGACAACTGGAGTGCCTGCATCGACGCGCTCGATCACGTGGGCGGCGGTGGCACGACGGACTCCGACGATGATGATGACGATGGCGACCTGCGCATGGACCGTATTCCCATCGAGCAGTTGTTCCGCGAATTCCGCCGCTGGTTTCGCAACATCCACCGGGAACCTCCCGACATGCCGGGCAAGAAGAAGGCCGGCAAGAAGAAGTCGCGCAACTAGCCCTTCACGGCAGCCGCGCGGACGGAAAGCTGGGCCTCGTACCAGACGTGGCCCAGCTCCGTCGCGCCATCGAGTGCTTCACGGAAACTCGCTTGCGCCTTGCGCGGGTAGCCATTCCGCAGGGAAGCCTCGGCGACGAGCCAGCGGCCGAGTATGCGACGCTCGGCGCGGCGCTCGCCGTGTCCGGACGCCAGCAGGAATTCGCCGGCGCTCTCGATCAGCGCGGGTGCGCCCTCGTCCACCATCGCCACGACGCCGTCCCGCAACGTAGCGCAATCCGCATCGGGCGCCTCCAGATCGCGAAGCCACGCGGGCGGGTATCCGAACGGTATCAACTCCGCGATACGCGCGAAGAGCTCCTGCTGGATGAGCGCACCGGCCTTTTGCGAACGGAGTCGCGCACTCTCCGCCGCGCGCAGTGACTCGTCCGTCGCGCCGGCGTGACAGTGCGCGACCATCGACGCGATGTCGGCATAGATGACACCGTTGGAGTACTCGGCGCGATCGGCCAGGTCGCGCGCCTGATCGGCCTCCGAGAGCGCGGAGTCGAGTTCGCCCGTCACCGTCGATAGCTGCGCGAGCATCACGTGGGCCGCGTTGAGACCGGCGAGGTTGCCGGACGCCTCGAGCCCGACCAGGGCGGACTCCGCCGTCGCGCGCGCGGCCGCCGTCTGTCCCAGCCCGTACTGGACGTGGCCGAGGATGAGGAGTGCCCGATCCCCGACGCCGGCAATGCCCTCGATCTCGAGCGTCCGGACCGCCTGCTCGAGAGCCTCGGGGATTCCCTCGAAGCGCCCCGACTGGAATGCACGCAATCCGCGATTCACGTCCGAAATCGCGGCGTTCGCGCGGTAGCCGACGCTGCGTGCGAGCCGCGCTGCTTCCGCATAGAGCTTTTCGGCCTCTTCCATGTTGCCCCGCAGCGCGGCGTGCGTGGCCATTTGGTCGGTCATGTCCGCAAGGCCCGCGATGTGCCCCAACTGCTCGTAGATCCCGGCAGCCCGCTCGACGTACTCTCGCGCCCGATCCAAGTCGCCGCGCACGCGGTAGAGGGTTCCCAGGTTCGCGAACGCGAGCCCCCTCTCGGGCGAGTCGGGCAGTTGCTCTCCCGCCCGCAACATCTGCTCTTCATCGACCACTTCGGCGCCGCGCGTCGCGAACAGGGACCTGGCGCGTTTGACAGACGCGCGCAAGCCGAGTTGAACGTCGCCCTGCTCATTCGCCATGACCAGGATGCGACAGTAGACGGCCTCCGCTTCGTCCGGGCGGCCCCGGTCGCTCAGGCACACCGCGTAGCTCACCATCGCCTCGCTGTCCTCCGGCGTGGCGGCGCGCGCCAATCCGGCGCGCTCGAACAGGTCGATGGCCCGCAGGATCTGCTGCCGCTTCTCGGATGCGATCGCGGCGCGGAGCAGGTGAGGCCGCGCTCGATTCGGATGGCCGCTGCGCTCCCAGTGCACGGCGATGCGCTCCGGATCGGCCGCGGCGCGCTGCTCGAGGTGTTCGGCCAGCTTCGCGTGCAGCACCTGGCGATAGGCGGGCGCCACTTCGTGGTAGATCACGTCCTGCACGATGTGGTGCGAGAACGTGTAGCCGTTTTCCTGCGGCACCACGATGCCGCGCTCGCGATAGAGAGTCTGCAGCCGTCGCAGCACGCCGATGAGCGGGCGTTCGAGAACCGCCGCGAGCGCATCCCCGTCGAACTCGAAGCCATCCACGGCGGCGACATCCAGCACGTCGCGATCCTCCGATGCGATCTCGTGGAGGCGACTCGTGACGACTTCCTCAACGCGCCGCGGCGGCTGGCGATTGTCGAAAGCCGGACCTGGCTCCACGCACTGCCCCGTCTCGACGATGGCGCCGCGCTCGATTTGCTCCCGATAGAATTCCAGGGCGAAGAGCGGGTTGCCATCGGCAAGCCGGAGCAGTCGTCGCGCGACACGAGGCTCGAACTTGGCTGCATTCGACCTGTGCAGCAGGATGCGCAAGATCGCATCGTCGGACAGGCCCTGCAACTCGACGTGGTCGAATTCCGGCGACGCGGCCAGCGGCTGGGTTCGCGATGTCGGCGACTCGGGCCGTCCGGCTACGCACAAGAGGATCGCGCGGCTGCGGATGCGGCGCGCGATCGCGATCAGCAACGCGCGGTCTTCCGGCTCGGCGTAGTGTGCATCCTCCAGGACGAGGCCCAGCGGCGCCTTGGCCGAGATTGAATCGAGCAGGTTCTCGACCATCCAGATGAGTTGCTGGGTCGACTCGATTCGCCGCTCTCGATACGAACCCGACGCGTGCTGCTCCAGCCGCTGGAGCAGCGGACGCAGCAGCCCGTGGATTGGCGAAACGGCAACCTCCAACCAGACGTACGCTCGCCTGCGCGCGCACGCGGCGAGGTGGGCCAAGAGCGTGCTCTTCCCGATGCCCGCATCGCCGGTGAGAAGCACCGCGCTCCCCTTTCCCAGTTCGGGGCCTTCCAGGCGTCGCTCCATCGCCGCGACCTCGCGCTCGCGACCCGCCAGGAAGACCGCGGGCTGCGAGCGCGCCTCGGGTGCGGAGACCGCCGCGAAACTGCGCACCGTGAGCCGATCCAGGACCTCCAGCACCGCGCCCAGATCAGTCGGTCGCTGCTCGGGCAACTTGGCAAGGCAGGAATTGGCGATCTCGGCGAGCGCTGGCGGAGCGCCGGGGCCGAGGGGCGGAGCCGGCTGGTTC
Organism: uncultured bacterium; assembly: GCA_965369495.1. Lineage (GTDB taxonomy): Bacteria > Planctomycetota > PLA2 > PLA2 > PLA2 > JBCDBY01. Next base: position 3,561 of record CBDURV010000134.1, on the reverse strand, counting down.
TGGATGGCGTCGAACAGTTCGTACGCGCTGTCACCGTGAAACGGCTCGCGACCGGTGACAAGGCGATACAGGACGATGCCGAATCCCCACAGATCGGCGGCGCGCGTCGCCCGACTGCCCATCACGACCTCCGGCGCCATGTAGCGGGGCGTTCCCACGGGCGACCCGATCTCGGTGCTCAGTTCAAGATCCACGCGGAAGCGACTGAGGCCGAAGTCGGTCAGCTTCGCGCGGCCGTCGCCGTCGATCAGGATGTTGGCCGGCTTGATATCGCCGTGCACGATCCCGGCCGCGTGGACCGCCGCGATGCCAACGGCAAGACCGCGAAGCGTACCCATGGCGCGCTCGGCCGAGAGGGTCGTGCCGCTCCGCAGAACGGCTTCGAGCGAGCCGCCCTCGACGAACTCCATCTCGAGCCCCACCCCCGGCGCGAGATCGTGGACGCGAAAGAGCCGTACGACGTGAGCGCTGTCGATCTTGCACATCAGTCGCGCCTCATCGATCACGGCCCGGTGAGCGGCCTCGTCACCTGCTCCCGGATCGGGGATCACCTTCAGCGCAACGTCGCGATCCAGCAACGTGTCATGCGCGTGGTAGACAATCCCGAACGCGCCGGATCCGAGTTGCGCGACGATCTTCAGGTCGCCGACACGCGTTCCCTCACCAAACTGCTGCGATACCACGATGCCACTATAACGGGGGTGGCTGCTCGGGGCGGCGGAACGGCGGGCATGGTACAAGGCTGCGCGAAAGGAGAGAGAGCATGGGAAAGCTTCGCGCAGTCATTTTGATCGTGATCGGTGGCGCACTCTTGGCGTGCGTTGCGGCCGTGGCGCAGGAGGGCAGACAGCCCGAGGGGTTCGGCGGAAAAATCGCCCGCTCCTACGAAGACAGCGTGGAGTGGTGGCCGAAACCGGTCGTGCCGCCCAAGGGCTCGCCCAACGTCATCATCTTCCTGCTCGATGACACAGGCTTCGCGCAGATCGGTTCGTTCGGCGGCCTGATCGACACGCCCAACATCGACAAGCTGGCCAAGAACGGCCTGCGCTTCAACAACTTCCACACGACGGCGCTCTGCTCGCCTTCGCGCGCAACGCTCATGGCCGGTCGCAACCCGCACTCCATCGGCCTCGGTAGCCACGCGCTGACCGCCATGGGGTTCCCCGGCTACAACGCAATGATGCCCGCGTCGGCCAAGTCGGTCGCCAACTACCTGCAGTCCACCGGCTACGTCAACTACGCGCTGGGCAAGTGGGACCACACCCCGCTCTACGAAGTCTCGCAGGTCGGCCCGTTCGACCGCTGGCCGAGCGGCGAGGGTTTCGAGCACTCCTACTGCTTCATGTCGGCGGACGTGCACCAGTTCATACCGGTCATGTGGAACGATCACACGCCGGAGCCCTACCGCAAGACCGAGCACCTCGACAAGGACCTCGCCGACCGCGCCATCAGTTGGATTACCGGGCACAAGTCGATCAAGGCGGACCTGCCCTTCATGATGCTCTGGGCGTCCGGTTCGATGCACTCCCCCCACCACGCCCCGGCGGAGTACATCACCCGCTACAAGGGCAAGTTCGACATGGGCTGGGACAAGGCGCGCGAACAGATCCTCGCCAACCAGAAGCGGCTCGGTGTCGTTCCGGCCAACACGAAGATGACCGGCCGCATCGACGAGCTTCCCGCCTGGGATTCGCTCAACGCCGACGAGAAGCGACTCTACGCACGCCAGATGGAAGTCTTCGCGGCGCAACTCGAGCACGTCGACCACCAGATCGGACGCGTGGTCGATACGCTCGAACGCATCGGCGAACTCGACAACACGCTCATCTTCGTCACGTCCGACAACGGCGCCAGCGGCGAAGGCGGACTGGCCGGCACCTTCAACGAGACCTACGTGCTCAACGGACTGCAGACTCCGTTCGCCGCCAACATGACCCACTACGCGCGTTGGGGCGATGCGACGACCTATCCGCACTACCACGCCGGCTGGGCGATGGCGGGCAACACGCCGTTCCGCTACTTCAAACAGAGCGAGCACCGCGGCGGCCAGCACGACGCGCTGGTGGTGCACTGGCCCAAGGGCATCAAGGCCAAGGGCGAGGTGCGCAGCCAGTACCACCACATCAGCGACATCGCGCCGACGATTCTCGAGGCCGCCGGCGTGGAGGTTCCGGAGAGCTATCACGGCATCAAGCAGCAACCGATGGACGGCACGTCGATGGCCTACTGTTTCGACAAGGCCGATGCGCCAAACGCGAAGAAGCGGCAGTACTACGAGATGTTCGGCAACCGCGCGCTCTGGGAGGACGGCTGGAAGGCGGTCACCCTGCACGCCAACCGCATGCCGTGGGACCTCAACGCGCGGCTCCCGTTCGATCAGGACAAGTGGGAGCTCTACCACGTCGCGGAGGACTTCTCCGAAAGCACCGACCTCGCCGCGAAGCACCCGGAGAAGCTCGCCGCGTTGCAAAAGGCGTTCGACGAGGAGGCGTGGAAGTACAACGTCTACCCGCTCTACGACGACATGATCAAGCGCGTCGCGGCGCAGGAAGGCCGGCTCTTCGGAGACAAGAAGGTCTTCACGTACTTTGCCCCCGGCGCGGTGCGCATCGCCGAAAAAGCGTCGGCTCCGGTCAAGAACAAGTCCCACACGATCGAGACGAAGCTCGAACTCAAGGGCGGCGAGGAAGGCGTGATCGCCGCGGTTGGCGGCATGACCGGCGGCTTCACGATGTTCATCAAGGGCGGCCGGCTCTACTACGACTACAACTACCTCGACGGTGTGTACTACACACTCGAGTCGCCGCCGCTGGGCACCGGCAAGGTGGACCTCAAGTTCGAATTCAAGAAGACGGTCGAGTTCGGCGGAACCGGAACGCTCTTCGTCAACGGCAAGCAGGTGGACACGGTGAAGATGCCCAAGATGCACATTTCCACCTATTCACTGGCCGAGACGTTCGACGTCGGACGCGACACCGGCACGCAGGTCTCGCGCATCTACGAAGGGCCGTTCCCCTTCACCGGCGAACTCGACCGGGTGGTAATCACGCTGACGGAGTAGGCCGCATCCATGTTCCGCCTCGCTCTGATCGCCTTCTGGATCGCCTTCTGGATCGCCTTCTGGGCGCTCGATGCACCCACCGTGCTCAAGGGTGACGACGGTACGCCACTGACGATCGCCGCCCCGGCACCCGGCGACTACGCCACGCGTCCCTTCGCCGCGGATCTCAACGGCGACGGCAAGCTCGATCTGCTGATCGGCGATCACGGATCGCGCCACACGCGCGGCGAGGGACTGGATGACGAGGCGCTGGAAGAAGCGCTGGACGATTGGGACAACGAACGCGCGAACCTCTCGGACCGCGTGAAGCAGGCGCGAGCCGCCACTCCGTAGCGGGTGACAAGGACCTGCTCAGCAAATACGAAGAGGCACAAAAGGCGCTTTGGGAATTCGATAAGACCCGCGACAAGATCATTCGCAGCGAGTCTGCAGGCCACGTCTGGCTCGTGCTCCAGAAACAGCGAACAGCCAAGATTCGGATGTCGAAGCGATCGTTGGGC
>CBDURV010000133.1:0-8502 GCA_965369495.1 uncultured bacterium | reverse complement strand
CAGATCCAGGAGGCGCTGCAGGTCCAGAAGGCGGAGGGCGGCCAGATCGGCATGATCCTCGTGCGCGCCGGCCACATCACCGAGGCGCAGTTGATGGTCGCGCTCGGAAAACAGAGCGGTCTCGAGGTGGTCGACCTGAGCGCGTTCGAACCGCAGAAGGACGCCATCGCCAAGGTCGATGAGGCGATCGCGCGTCCGTTCCAGTTCATTGCGATCAGCTTCGACGGCAAGACCCTGACCGTCGCGATGGCCGATCCGATGAACAAGCCCGCGCTCGATGACGTGCGCTTCACCGCCAACTGCGAGGTTCGCGGCGTCGTCGCCGACGGCGGTCAGATCGCGGCCGCGATCGAAAAGGCCTACGGCTCCGAAGAGCAGGTCATGAAGAGCATCCTCGACGAGATCGAGCAGGACGGCATCACCGGCAATAAGCCGCGTGCGCGGGTCGGATCGAGCGGCATCACCGATCTCGAGGACGCGGAGGAGATGGCCAACTCGGCCCCCGTCCGCAAACTGCTCAACTACATCCTCTACCAGGCGATTCGCGACCGTGCATCGGATATCCACCTCGAGCCGTTCGAGGACGAGTTGAAGATCCGCTATCGCGTGGACGGCGTGCTCTACGAACTCGAGGCGCCGCCGCTGCACTTGGCGACCGCGCTCATCAGCCGCGTGAAGGTCATGAGCGGTCTCGACATTTCGGAGACGCGCCTGCCGCAGGATGGCCGCATCGATCTCGCGATCGGCGGACGTCCCGTCGATCTGCGCGTCTCGACGCTGCCGACGATGTTCGGCGAGTCGTGCGTCATGCGTGTTCTCGATCGGTCCGTGGTCTCGCTGGATCTCACGCAGATCGGTCTGCGCGAGGGCGAGGTGGCGAAGATCAAGCGACTCATCGAGTTGCCGCACGGCATCATCCTGGTGACGGGCCCGACCGGTTCCGGCAAGACGACGACGCTCTACTCCGCGCTCAACGACGCCAACGACGAGTCGATCAAGATCATCACGACCGAGGATCCGGTCGAGTACGACCTCGAGGGGATCGTGCAGGTGCAGATCGACGAGGAACTCGGGGTGACCTACTCCAAGTGTCTGCGCGCGATCCTGCGCCAGGATCCGGACAAGATCCTCGTGGGCGAGATCCGCGACAAGGAGACGGCGCAGATCGCCGTCGAGGCGTCGCTCACCGGACACGTCGTGTTTTCGACGCTGCATACCAATGATGCCCCGCTGGCGATCACGCGCCTCGTGGACATCGGCATCGAGCCGTTCCTGATCGCCGCGACCCTCGAAGCGGTCGTGGCCCAGCGACTTGTGCGCCGGATCTGCTCGGAGTGCCGCGAGTTCTACGATCCCGGCGTGGACGTGCTGCGGGAACTCAACCTCCAGCGCGAGCAGGTCGAGGGCAAGCAGTTCGCCTACGGCAAGGGCTGCGCCCACTGCAATGGCACCGGATACCGGGGACGGATGGCGATCTTCGAGATAATGATCGTCTCGGACGCCATTCGAACCCTGATCATGGATCGAGGGTCCAACTCCGCGATTCGTACACTGGCGCGCCAGGACGGCATGCGGACCCTGCGCGAAAGCGGCTTATTGGCCATCTTCGACCGTCAAACGACCGTTGAAGAGGTTCTGCGCGAAACGATGACGACCCTCTAGAGGGGCCTTGGAAAAATGACGAAATACGGAAACCAGCGTGCCGGTTGCGTTTCGGGGCTGCTTTTGGAATCTTGTTGGGCCAGTCGACCCCGAGTGGGGCAAGGGCCGGCTGCTGAAGAAACGACCGCGAAAGGAAGATGATGGCGAGCAAGAAGGGGTCGGCAGTCTCGACCGCGACCGCACCCAAGGCCGCGGGCGGATTTGGCGGTGTCTCGGAGAAGCACCTAACTCAGTTCACTACGCAGCTGAGTACTCTCCAGGACGCGGGCCTCCCGATCGTCTCATGCCTCAAGATCCTTGAGGGGCAGCTGGGAAAGGGCTATTTCAAGAACGTGCTCATCGGCGTCACCGACGACGTTGAGTCCGGATCGAGCCTGAGTGAGGCGCTCGCGAAGCATCCGCGCGCCTTCGACGGGCTTTACGTCAACATGGTGCGGGCCGGCGAAGCCGGTGGTGTGCTCGACGTAATCCTGGCCCGGTTGGCATCGTTCAAGGAGAAGAGCGAACGGCTCAAGCGCCAGGTCAAGGGCGCGGCGATCTACCCGATCGCCGTTCTCGTGGTGATCGTGCTGATCCTGTTGTTCATCATGACCAAGGTCGTGCCCAAGTTCGAGGAGGTCTTCAAGGGCCTTCCGGGCGGTGCCGAGGGGTTGCCGGGCGTTACCAAGTTCATGATGAGCCTCTCGAAGTGGCTGGTCAACTGGTGGTGGGCCTTCCTGCTCGGCTTGATGGGCGTGATCTGGGGTCTGCCGCGGCTGATCGGGATGACCCCGGGCGGTCGCTACTTCCTCGATTCGTTCAAGCTCAAGCTGCCGATCGCGGGCACGATCTTCAAGAAGGTGCTGGTCGCGCGCTTCACGCGTACGTTCGGCACGCTGATCTCTTCGGGTGTACCGATCCTGGAGGCGCTTGAAATCGTCAAGGGCGCCGCGGGCAACGCGGTCATGGAGAAGATCATCGGCGACGTGCACGACGCCATCCGCGAGGGTGAGTCGATCGCGGAGCCGCTCGGCAACCAGACGATCCGCATCTTCGACGACCTCGTGATCAACATGATCGATGTCGGCGAGAAGACCGGTGAACTGGACAAGATGCTGATCAAGGTGGCGGACAACTACGACGACGAGGTGGATGTGGCCGTTTCGAGCCTCACCTCGCTGCTCGAGCCGCTGCTGATCGTCGTCATGGGTGGTGCGGTCTTCGTGATCGTCTTGGCGCTGTTCCTGCCGCTGCTCAAGATCATCGACCAGCTCACGCAGGGCTAACGCCCACTCGAAAAGACTTTCAGGGCCCCGGAAGGGCTTTCAGGGCCCCGGACCGGCAGCGGTTCGGGGCCCTTTTCGTTGGCATTAGCTATCCTTAGACCGTGTCGCTCCGGCTGCGCATTCTCCTGCTTATCGCCGCGGTCAATGTAGGCGTGCTGCTCTTGGTGGTCCGAGTCGGGCTCGACCGGGATGCGGCGGACGCCGCGGTGCCTGCCGCCGCGGTCAACGAGGCGGTTGAACTGGCGCGCGCTGCGATGGCCGACGGCCCGCCCGCGGCACTCGGCGACGGCTACATCGGCTACGCGGTTGTCATGGCCGAGTGGAGCGAGAATCACGAGTGGATCGGGACGCAGGACATGCGGCCGGCCGTTGACGCCGCCCACACGCGCCTCCAGGCGCGTCTCGCCGAGAGGCGGGCCGAGGGCGCGCGTGGGGATGAATCGCTCCTGACGCCCGAGGGGCTCGCCTACATCGCCGATGAAGAGGCCGGTACCCGGTGGTCTGCCGTGTACGTGGGATTCAACGAGCGCGCACACTACGAGGCGCGAGCGGGCCTGCGTCGCACCTACGTCGTGCTCGCGGCCGGAATGGTGTTCCTGATCGGGGCGACCTACCTTTTCCTGCGAGCGCTGGTCCTGCGGCCGCTGGATCGCCTCGAAGCCGCAAGCCGTGCCGTGGAAGAGGGCGCCGCCGCCGTGCACCAGGTGCCGGTCCCGCGTGGCGGCGGCGAGATGGCGCGACTGATCGAAAACTTCAACCGCATGGCGAGTGAGGTCCGCGAATACCAGGGACATCTCGAGGATCGCGTGCTCGACACGCTGCAGCGCGTCACCGCGACGGAGCGCCGGCTGGTGGTGGCGCAGCGCCTGGCAGCCACGGGAACATTGGCGGCCGGCTTCGCGCACGAGATCAACAATCCGGTGGGCGGCATTCTCAACGCCGTGCGGCGGTTGCGGCAGGGCGGGCTCTCCGATGAGCGCCGCGATGAGTACTTCGATCTCGTCCAGGACGGGGTGGACCGCATTCGGACTATAGTGGAGCGCATCCTGCACTTCACGCCGCGCGACCAGGAGCCCGCGCCGGTCGATATTGCCGAAGTCTGCCGCCGCGCGGTCGCGCTCGCCTCGCATCGCGCGGAAGTGGCGCGCGTGAAGCTCAGTATCGAGTTGCTGGAACCGCTCGACGGCGTCGTGGGGGACGCGCAGGAACTCACCCAGGCGGTGCTCAATCTCGTCTTCAACGCGATCGACGCGATTCCCGAGGAGCGCGACGGCAACGTCCAGGTGCGCGCGTGGAGCGAGGATGACGAGGTGCGTATCGATGTCGAGGACGACGGCGCGGGGATGGACGCGGAAACCGTCCAGCGCTGCGTCGATCTCTTTTTCTCCACCAAACCGGAGGGCGAGGGAACCGGTCTGGGGCTCGGAATCGTGCAGCACATCGTGATCGACCACGGTGGCTCCCTCGACATCGACAGCAAGCCGCAGCGCGGCACAACCGTCCGAATTCGGCTCGCGCGCGGCATGCATGCGTGAGCGGAACTCCCCCTGAGGGTCGAATCCGGGCCGGGCCACCCACAAATGACGGCCGGATGACCAAGAAGTGGGACGCTACGGGCGGTTTCCCCCGACCAAACGGGGGTTGCAGGGTCCGGACGAAGTTGCTTCAATACGCGTCTCCCAGCGGGGGCGGCGCGACCGTGCCCGCCGTGGGAGGTTTGCGAATATGCGGGATCGACGCGATTACGCCATTGCCACTTTGGCGGCGGCACTCATTTTCATGGCTGGCATGGTTGTCGGCGGCGGGGACATTCTGCCCCAAGCCGAAGCCCAGGAAGGCGCCGGCGGCACCGCGGCACAGCCCGGCGGGCGCGACGGTGGCGTCACGATTACGCGTGACCCGCTCGCCGGACTTCGCAACCGCATCACGACGACCGGTCCGACGGCGTCCGACTCGAACAGCAACAATCGGTTCGTGGCGGTGACGACGCCTATCGGCAGCGGCGAATCGGCGCTCTTCGTGCTCGACAGCGAGCGCGAACAGCTCACCGTTTATCGCTATACGCGCAACAAGGGCCTCGTGTTCCTCGCCGCGCGCAAGATCGACTACGACTTGAAGATCGACGGGTACGAGGACAAGTCCAAGTACACCCGTCCTGAACTCAAGAAGCAATTTGAGAAACAGGTCGCCAAGGACATGGCCAAGAAGGCCAAAAACGGCGGCTAGAGAGCAAACTACCTAAGGCACAGGTCTAAGCAGAGTGTGCCAAGGCACAGAAGGCAGGTTGGCAGATGGCAAAGAGCGGTGAGTTCTACACCTTCGACGAGGTTGTTCGGCAGCTCAAGATCGATGAGGGCAAGCTGAAGCGGCTCGTCTCCGAGGGCGAGATCTCTGCCTTCCGCGAAGGCGACGTGATGAAGTTCAAGCGCACCGAGATCGACAAGCTCTCCACCAAGAGTGGCGGGTCGGAGACCTCGGAAACCGTGCTGAGCGAGATCACGTTGGAGGATGAGGCCCCCGCCTTCGAGGAGTCGGGCGAGACCCTCACCGACGACCTCGTCTTCGAGAGTTCCGACACGGGCGACAAGATCAACTTGGGCGACCAGGCTGGCATGGCGACCGAGGAGATCTCGAGCCAGGACACCTTCATCGAAGACAACGCCGACGACATCGGCATGACGACCGAGCCCATCGATCTTTCCGCCGATCTCACCGAAGAGGTCGAAGAGGAAGAGATCGAGGAGATCGGCGCCGGCCGCGGTCGCGCACAGCCCGCGCGCGGCACGACGCGTCGAGCCCAGGCTGCGGAAGCGCCCGCCGGCAACCCCGGCATGACCTTCGCGCTGGTGCTCACCGCGATCGTCGTCTTCCTGGCCTTCTCCATGACCTGGAAGTCGAGCGATGAGAACAACCCGCTCGGCGACGGCATGATGAAGAACATCTCCGGAATGTTCTACGAGAAGATGGGTCAGAAGAAGACCAAGGCTGCGATCCAGAAGGCGGCCAAGGACGTCAACAGCAATTACAACATCACCGTCGGCAGCAGCAGCGACGATAGCGATGGCGACGCCGAAGGCGGCTAGCCAGCTGTAGCCCGAGCGGGGCTGGTCTCCGCAAACGGGTTCCCGTGAGCCGGGTTCCCGCCAACCGGGTCCGGAAGCGAGCAACGCTTCCGGACCCGGTATTTTTTTGACCCCTCGGCAATGCCGTCCGAGCGTGCGGGCCGTCCGAGCGTGCGGGCCGTCCGAGCGCGCGGTCACTTCCACGCAGTCGCGCGGCTGAGTATGATTCTCGCCATGTCCAAGCCGCTGATTCCGATAGCCCTCGTCTGTTTTGCCCTGGGCTGTGAAGGCCTGCCGCCCTCCAGCGCACTTGAGAACCAGAACGAGAGCCTCTACGGGATCATTCGATCGCAGGAACGGCGCATCGATGACCTCACCAGCCAGCGGGACGACCTCGCCCAGCAGATCGACACGCTCTCAGCCAAGGCGGAGCGCGGCGACGACACGGAAGTCGTCGTCGCGCGCGCCAAGGCGGACGTGAGCGCGCACGTCGCGCGCATGATCGAGCGGTTCAAAAGCGACTCCGGCGTCGAGGTTCAGGAGACGGAGGAGGGCTACCGCTTCGTCCTGAACGAGAAGATTCTCTTCAACACCGCGTCCGCGGAGCTGACCGACCAGGGCCAGCAGGCGCTCCAGCGCGTCGCGGACGCCTTGCGCGGCGGGGTTTCGCGACTCGTGGTCGAGGGGCACACCGACAACGTGAAGATCGCCAAGCCGGAAACGCTGGCCAAGTACCCGCTCGGCAATATCGATCTGGCGGCCGCCCGCGCGCTCGCGGTCTGGGCGCAACTCGCCCAGACGGGCCGAATCGAACCGTCGCGCCTCTCGGTAGCCGCGTACGGCCCGCATCGCCCGCTGGTTCCCAACGATAGTCCGCTCAATCGCCACCGCAATCGACGCGTCGAGATTCGCGTTTTCGAAGGTGGGTAACCGGCGAAGGTGGGTAACCGGCGAAGGTGGGTAATCGGCGAAGGCGGGTAGCCGGCCGCAGGCACACGGGCAGGCTGACGGAGAGCCGGCGCAGGCCCAAACGCGTGCGAAAGAACTTCGCTCGCGCCGGAGTCCAACGGCCATGCGGCGCATCGCGATGCTCGCCCCGGCCGAATTTGGACGATTTCTGCCCGGTTTGCGGCTTGAACCGGCCGCGACCGCGGAACTCCGTTCCCGATCGGTGGTTCAATGGGTGCCGTGTTGCGTTTGAAAAGGGCCCATCCCCCGAAGATCCGCCCCCCTGTGGCCCATGCCACGGGGCTGGCGATCGACCGCCGTCCGGTGCGCGCATGCCCCTCGGACAGGCGCCTGGTGGGACTCCTGTGGGGAGTCGCCTTGTCGCTCTCGATGGTGGGCGTCGGCGGGCGGGTCGCGCATGCGATGCCGCCGCAACCGCCGCGCGAGGCGATTGCGGCCAACGAACGGGGCATCGCGCACCTGCTGCAGGATCGCATCGGTCCGGCGCTCGACGCGTTCCGCCAAGCCGATGCCGTGTTGCCGGATGACCCGATCGTGCGGCGCAACCTCGCCGCGGCGCACGCGTCGCGCGCAATGCGGTTGCTGCGTGCGCGTCGCGCCCCGGAGGCGGCGGAGGATCTTCGCCGCGCGCGTGAGCTGCACCCGACACGGATTCGCTATCGCATCCTGCTGGCGCGCGCGCTCATCGAGGTGGGCCGCGACGGCGACCTGCTCTCCGCGCGCGAGGCGCTGGTCGCGGCGCTTGATGCGGACCCCGACCATCTCGATGCTCTCGTTTTGCTGGCCGGCCTCGACTACCGGGACCGCCGCCTCGAGGACGGGATGCTGCGCCTGGAGCGCGCCAAGCGCCTGCGCCCCGGCGACTCGCACGTACGTTCGCGGCACGCCCGGATGCGCCGCGAGTTGGACGTGGAGCGCGACTACGAGTCGCTGCGGGGCGGAGTCTTCATCGTGCGCTACGCACCGGAGATTCAGATCCGCCGAGCGGAGGTCGTGCGCGCCTATTGCGAGCAGGCGTGGAGCGAGCTGTGCGCCCGCTTCGGGCACTTCCCCGAAGGACAGATCACGGTCACCCTCTACCCGCCGCAGGACTTCAAGGACGCCACCAAGCTGCACAGCTGGGTCGCCGGCGTGTCGGACGGTTCGATTCGACTCACGGTCGGTGAGCGCACCCGCAACGAGTCGCTTCGCGCCGTGCTCTACCACGAACTCGCCCATCACATCCTGCGAGACTACGCGCCGCGCACGCCCGTCTGGCTCCACGAGGGACTTGCGCAGCTTGCCGAGGGGCGTGATCCCATGCGAGCCGAGGCGCGCCTGAGGCACCAGAAGGGTCTCGACGAGCGTGAACTCGATCGGTCGATCATTTCGGAGCGAGACCGCTCGCGCGTGCGCCGGTACTACGACCTCGCGCTCGCGTTCACGCATTATCTGCAGCGCCGGAGTGGGGACCGCGGCATCCAGGAGCTGCTGCGCAGCCTGAGCGAACGAACCCGAATCGACGAGGCCATCCGCAAGTCGATGGGCGACAAGCGCTCCGTCCT
>CBDURV010000132.1:0-8513 GCA_965369495.1 uncultured bacterium | reverse complement strand
CGAATCGCTGGTCCCGCGCGGACGCATCGTCGAGGCCTCCTGGCGCGGGAAGAATTCGGCGCCCGAGGAGGAGCAAGCCGAGACGGAGCTCGATTGGAGGCGCGTGGAAGAGGATGACGGCCCGCTCGCCCGTCGCGAGGAGTCGCTGAAAGGCGTGCTCAAGCGGCTGGGAGGACTGGTCGTCCACGTCTCGACGCCGGAAGACGACGAGGACAAAGAATAGAAAGAAACCGCGCCTCCGAAATCATTCGGACTCGGTGGACTCTTGGACAGGCTCATATAGCCTTTGTTCATGCGTTTCCGCCTATTGACGGGGGCGACCGGCCTGCTGCTAGCGCTGCTGGCGGTCGTCTCGCACCTTGTCGGCCTGACCTACGGGGCCAATGTCCCCGCGCCGCCGCCGGTGCGCACTGGCGACCTCGCCGATCTGCCGGCGGAGACCCGCGATCGGTTGCGCATCGTCGATGGCGTGCCGGTGCTGCGACTGCGCGGCACGCCGCGCGAAATCGGTCGGCAGCATGGTCGCCTGCTGCGCCGCCAGATCCGCTTCCTTACCAAGGAGTTCTACGAGGCGTTCTGCCTCAAGCTTGTGGGGGAGGAGGGCATCCGCGAGTGGACCAAGCAGGTCCTGCCGCACATTCCCGAGCACTACCGTGAGGAGATTCGCGGCATCGCCGAGGGCGCCGGGCTTCCCGAAGAGACGGTCCTGCGCGTCAATTGCATCATCGACAGGCTGCAGACGGTGTTCTGCTCGACCGTCGTTGCGGCCGGTGACATGACCGATGGGGCCGCGGTCTACTTCGGGCGGAATCTCGATTTCATCGGCCGCAACGTGCTGCACAAGTCCACCGTGGTGCTGGTCTTCGAGCCGGAGGGCAAGACGCCCGTGGCTGCCGTTACCTGGCCGGGGCTGGTCGGCGTCCTGAGTGGCATGAACGTGCACGGTGTCTGCGGCGCCACGATGATGATCCACCACGGCACCGAGGCGCGCCCGGGTGTGCCGTACATGATGATGTATCGCGATGCCCTCGCCGGCGCCAAGCGCATGGCGGATGTGGGGGACCACGTCGCCAAGACCAAGCGCACGATTCCCAACAACTTCACCGTCGTCGATGCGACCGGCGCGGCCGAGGTGCTCGAGTACGACGCCACGCGCCTCGCCCGGCGCCCCGCGCGCGGCGGCGGCGTGTGCAGCACCAACCACTTCCGCAGCGACGAACTCAAGGATGTCGGCTGGCGTCTCGGCATGCGGCGCTACAAGACGCTCGATCTCTTACTGACCGGCGGACGGGGCCTGGCCGGCGGCCGCGGCGGCAAGAGGATCGGCTACGAGGACGTTCGGCAGGCGTTGCGCGACACGGCGGTGCCGTACTACCTCAACGTGCAGTCGATGATCTTCCTGCCTACGAAGCGGGCGCTGCATCTCTCGGTGGGCGGCAAGTTGCCCGCTGCCGCGCAGAGTTTCGCGAAGCTCGACCGCGCCGTTCTCTTCGGCGGCCAATAGCGCAGCGTTCCGTTCCGATACGCGCGCGCCCGCCGATCACGATTCGTTCGCCGCACGGCCCGCCGCTTGCGCAATCCCCTTGCGTGAAGCGCGGACGTCGATTCCGCGCAACACACCTGGAAACCGAAAACCGAATCGAATGTGAGAGAACCGAGGGTGCGCCCCGAGCAATCGGGATCGCGACCCAGAAGACATCTGGATCGACAGTCTGAGGATGGGGAGCCACGCGCTCCCTGGGTACACAAGGGCCCGCCGGCAACGGCGGGCCCTATTTCATGTTCCGAACGCCGGTCGTTCGGCCAGCGACGCCGCTCCCCTCCTTCGCCCACTGCGTGGGCTATGGCGGGCAGGCCCGCCGTGTTGGGCCAACAACGCTTCCGCTCCAACCGCGTAAGCGGTTGGGCCAGAGACTCAGCGTCGACTGTTCATCAGGATCATGAGCAGGTGGACGAACATGTAGACGAAGTCGAGCAGCAGGTCGACCGACGCGGCCACGTACTGGTCGGTCGAGCGGTGGTGCAGGATTTTCGACGTGTCGTAGAGAATCCACGCGCCCAGCAGGAAGACCCACAGGATCGAGTACCAGATGCCGCCCGAACCGCCCATGAAGGCGAGCAGGAACGCAACGCCGATGAGCGACCACGAGGCGATGGCGATCGCGCCGCCGAGGTACGAGAAGTCCTTCTTGGTCGTCAGCGCGTAGACGGTGAGGCCGCCGAAGACACACAGCGTCAGGATGAACGCCTCCGCGATGATGCCCATCCCGAAATTCTTGGCGGCAATCCAGCAGAGTGGCGAAACGAGCATGCTCAGGAACGCGACCCAGATGCCGGCGGCGAGATACTGGATCGACAGCGGCTTGCCGCCTTCCATCATCTTGCGCGTCACGAGCGAAACCCCGAAGAAGCAGGCGAGGTAGATGAGCATGCCCCTGAACCCGCCGCGGAAGAGGATTCCGGCGAACTTCTCGATCAGCGCGTCGTTCTGCATGAACGCGTAGGTGAGAGCGCCCACGGCGGCGATCTGCACCGTCAGATGCGCGTAGGTCTTCTTGATGAAACCCATGCGCTCATTGACGGCGGCATTGATCGCGAAGCCGCCATGGTCGGCGACCCAGCCCATCTGTTCTGCAAAACGTCTCATGCTTGTCTTCTCCTGCGTCTGTCGAACTGCGGTGGGGGGTCCATCTCGCCCCGGCACAGAATAGCCCGCGACCCCCGTGTCGGCCCGAAATTCAGCCGGACGCAGCGCCATTCAAATCTGGTTGCGTACCGCCCGGTCGGTACGATCAGCGGCCCGTGAGCAAGCGCCAACGTGAGATTCTGAAGGCCCTCGCCCGCAGGCGATACGTGGCGTTGCGGATGATGGCGCTTCCGCTCGCGTTGTTGGCCGCCGCCTCGTGCAGCGCGGGAACCCTGTTCACGAGTGCGGAGCCGCCGCCCGCCACCTACCTCAAGCCGGGCACGGCACCCGACGTGCGCGCGCCGGAACTGCCCGACAGGATCACCGTCGCGCAGGCGGTCAACGAGGCGCTGATTCAGAACCGAACCGTCGTCACGTCGCGCGTGAATTCGGCGATCGCATCGACCAGCCGCCGCGAGGCGTTGGCGCGCATGATTCCGCAGTTTTTCCTCACGGGTAGCTATCGCCGCCAGGACGAGCCGCCGCGCGTGAACGCGCCCGGTTTCCCGGGGCCGATCGTGACCGGCGTCGATCAGGAGTGGAACGCCCAAGTAAGCATGCAGTTTCCGATCTTCGCGTTCGGCCGCTACCTGAACGGGTACCGCGCCGCGAAGCTCGCCGAGGGCGCGTCCGTGGCGCGGCAGGAGGTGGCCGAGTCGGACATCTCCGCCGCCGTGACGGCAGCCGCCTTCGATCTGCTCGAGACTGCCCAGCAGGTTGACGTGGCGCTCGCCAACGAGGAGGCGCTCGAGAAACAGGTCTCCGATTCGCTGGCGCTGCTCGAGGCGGGGCGTGTGACGCGCGCGGCGCTGCTCGAGTCGCAGGTGCAGCACGACGTGGCCGTGCGCGACCGCGAGAAGCTGCAGAGCCTCGTGCCGATTCGGCGCATCGTGTTGAACACCCTGTTGGGGCGGCCGGTCGATGCTCCCACCGAGGTAATCGACCAGAGCGTGACCGATGAGCCGACCTGGACGTTGGCGCGCGTGGAGCGCGAGGCGCTTGCGGGGCGGCCCGAGTTGCGCGCCGCGGATCTCGACCTCGCCTCGGCGCAGAAGGGGTACAAGGCGGCCGTGGCCGCAGAGCTTCCGGAGTTCCGCGGAACGCTCGCCTACTCCCGCACCGACAACCCGTTCCAGGCACCGCAGGATCCGGTCGTCTTCACCTTCACCTTCGATGTTCCGCTCTTCCAGGGCGGCGGTGAGTTCGCGCGCATCCAGCGCTCGCGCTACGAAGTCGATCTGGCGCGCATTCGCCGGCGCGACCTTGAAGACATCGTGCGCCGCGAGGCGGCCGAGACGTTCCGGCGCGTGCAGGAGACCTACAAGGACATCGCCGTCGCCAAGCGTTCGGTCGAGCGGCAGGACGAGGCGCTGCGCATCCGCCGCGAGGAGTTCGCCAACGGCAAGGCGACCTCACGCGAGGTGCTCGACACGATCTCGATTCTCAACGGCGCGAAGTTCGCACGCGTCGCCGCGGTCTACGACTACAACATCGCGCTGCGCGACCTGCACCGCGCAAGGGGCGCCGACCCGAGACTTCTCCCGCGCACCTCGCCTCCGCCGCCGCACGCAACCGGACCGTTGCCGGAGTAGTGGCCGTTCGCTCGCTGCGCGTCGCTTGCTGTGGGCTTTGGGCTTTGAGCTTTGCGTCACAGCCAGATCGCCGCGTGGCGAAACCGTAGTCGTTGGGTCTCGGTCGAATACTGCGCCGCCGCGGAACATCCGAGGCCCATTCGCTTTCATTCGCAAGTGGCCGGCCTGGTCGCTGCGCAGAGCTCAAAGCTCAAAGCCCAAAACCGATCCCGGAGAAGTCGACTAGAGTCTCTTGCGCTGGAGGACTACGGACGGTCCATTTCGGGGATGGCATCGAAGATGCCGGTGGTCAGGAAGACCTTGCGGACCGACGGCTGGAGGTTGGAGACCATCAGGCTTCGGCCGCCGTCGCGCAGTTCGTGGTGGGCTTCCAGCAGCATGCGCAGTCCGTTGCTGGCGACGAAGGGGACGCCCTCGAGGTCGACGATCACCGCGATCGGAGACTGCTCGGCGACGCGGCGGAACTCCTCCCAGAGCTCACGACATCCATCGTGGTCGAGCTCGCCGTCGAGTCGAATCCATCGGCCCTCAGGCCGATCTTCCCAAGTCATCCCCATCAGTTGAGTTCCTACTGCGTTCGCATCCGGAGTCCTCGCCTATGGATACGAACCCCGACTCTCAAACTACCGAAAAAACGTCGAGAAGCTGCATCGCATCGAGGACTTTCCGGATGTTGTCCGGGATTCCACTGAGTTTCAGCTCCCTGCCCTGCTTGCGCAGCGTCTCACTCGCCTTGACCAGCATGCCGATCCCCATGCTCGACATGAACGTGAGGCCTCCCATGACGACAATCACGTCGCCGTCGCCCTTCTCGATCCGCTCGTGAAACCCGTCGCGGATTTCGAGACAGTCGGCGTGGTCGAGTTCACCTTCCAGCTCCAGCCAGGTGTTGTGGTCGCGGTCCTGCCAGGAAATCTGAATCATGCGCATAGCGTAAGGGAAACCCCGAACCGAACTACCTGCGCTACGCAAATTGCGTAATCCGTTTTGTGCCAGGTGTTTGTGATGGACGACTGCGTCGCGCGTGGCGCAGTCAGGGCTTCGCGCCCATGCGCTGCTTGAGCAGGTTGCGCTGGCGGATGAGCCGGTCTTCGCGCCAGAAGACAAGCTCTTGGCTGCCATTCTGCCGGTTGATGCGCAGGCGCAGTCGCGTGCCGTCGCCCGCCCCGGTCAGCTTGATGTGCGCGGGCATCTTGTCCAGCACCGTCGCTTCGCCTTCGTCGCGTCGCATCTCGATCGAGAGGGCGCCAAGCTGGTCCGCTTCCCAGTGGGTGATGCGGTAGGCCGCCGCACGTTGGCCCACGGCGATTCCCCCGCGGCCGGTGGCGCTGTCTTCCAGCTGCAACCGCCACCAACTCGCGCCCGCCGCGTCGAGCCCGATCCATGCGCCGAGATGTTCGCCGGTCGCGTCCATGCCGGCGGCCGTCTTGTCGGTTGTGCTCATGCACGCCGTCAGCCCAATCAAGATCACGATCGCAGTTCGTCTCATCGACTCTCCTCGCGCAAAATCACGTCCCGCGCTCCCGCATCGACTTCCGTCACCGGCCGGCCTGCTCCCGTGCTCAACCGATACCGCTCCGCGTGCAACGCGCGCACGACGAAGTATCCCTCGCTGTCGCTGAACGTGCGTCGCGTCGGCAATCCCGCGCGCAACGGTGTGGCGATGACGAGGGTGTGGGGGAGTCCCACGCGCCCGGTGATGGTTGGCCCGACTTCGACGGTCAGAACAACACTCGCTATGCCATCCCCGACCTGCACCGCGCCCGTCAGAATCCAACCGGAATCCCCGGGCACGACGATCGGCATGCCGACACTCTCGGCAAGTCCCGCAAAGCGCGCGGCGCCCGAATCACCGGTCAGTTCGCGGCGGCCACCGATGCGGAGTTCAACACCGCCTACTGGGTTCCCGTCGCGGTCCTGAACGCGCACAAGCAGATCGGGGGCGCGCTGCAGCTCGATATCTCCCGCACCGGGGGTCTCCACTCTCCGTGTGCGGTATCCCGCGTGGGAAATCTCGAGATAGGCGTCGGGGGCGACGGGCATGCTTCTCACGATGTAGCGTCCGTCCGCCCCGCTGCGTGTCGAAGACGCGGTGCGCGCGCCGTCGATGACCCGAAGTTGCGCGTCCGCAAGGGGCTGCCCGGCGTGCGTAATGCGTCCTGCCAACTCGCGCACCGTGGGAACCACGACCCGCATGGCTACGCCGCCGTGCACCACCGGAACGGCGCGACGAATGCCATGTGGCGTTTCGATCAGCAGCGTCGCCGTGTCCACGTCCGTAAGTTCGAACAGACCCTGCGCGTCGGTGGTGGCCCACACCTCGAGCGTTTCGGGCGATCGGATCTTCGCGCCCACGACAGCGGCGCCCGAGCGGTCGCGCACGACTCCGCGTACGTGTTCACTGGCGCTCTTGGGTGTCGCAGGCTCACGTGGTCGAAGCGGTATCGGCGCATTTCCGACCTCGCCCAATGGCACGATCGCGGAGCCGAAGCGCGGATGCCATGCGAAGACCTGCATGTGCTTGAGATCGGGAAGCTGTTCGATCGCGAAGGTGCCGTCCACGTGAGACACGGCCGACCAGTGCCGCTGGTGGCGCGCGGCGAGGCGTTCTGCGAGGCCGCCATCGGGGCTCCGGCCGGCGACGAGTCGCACGCCCGCGGCCGGGGAGCCGTCTTCCCGCAGGACGACGCCGCGCAACTGCGCGGCCTGCTGCACACGCACCACCGGCTCGCCCGGGTTAGCCTCCACCAGCCCCGGCTGAAGACTCGGGTGGGCGATCGCGATTCCCGCCTCCGGCGCGAAGCCCGGCAAATGAAACGAGCCGTCCTTGCCGGTCTGCACCACGGCCAGACAATCGATCGCGAAGGGGAACCACGCGCCCATGAGACCGCCGTGCGCGATACCGATCTCCGCGTCCATGACGGGCCTGTCCGTTGAGACGAGCCGTGCGCGCAGATCGCCGGACGTGCTGATCACGCCGCTGGACGCATGATTATCCCAGGAGCCGTAGGTCATGTACGCGAGCGCGCGGCGGCCCCCGCTGGGCAGCATCACGACGCGTCTCACCTCGCCGGGAAGCTCATCGAACTCCGCCCAGCCGTTCGAGTAGCGCGAGTCGATCGCGCTCTTGGTGAGGACCAGCACACGCGTGCCGGGGCTGGTCGAAATCTGCAGGCCGGACCCGCGCCGAATCTGCGCGACGCGCTGGTTGCGCCCCCAAGGCAAGATCCGTGGCGCGTAGCCTCTTGCGATAACTCGTAGTCGCAACTCGCGCTCACCTCGGTTCCAACCGCGTGCGCCGACGGCCGGCCAGCGAAGGCGGAAGCGTCCGAACGCGTCGGTGCGCTGCGCCTCGATATCCCCGGGCAGCCACGTCTCCGAGCGGCGCTCGTCCCACACCTGCACCCACGCATTGGTAACTGGTTCGTCCCGCGCGTTGACGATGCGCCCGAACCGGGGCGCCGTCCAGTCCACGCGAAAGTCGAGGTCCGCAAGCGGCTGCGTGACGTCGAGCAGACGACAACTATCGGGTCGCCGGTCGCCGTCCGCCGTCGCGACGAGCCAGACGGGCTGCGACGGGGGCAGACGGAGCGAGTAGGCGCCGGTTGGGTCGGTGTCCGCATGCGCCAACGCGCGCCGCGGCAGCATCCATCGATCGTGCCGTCGTGCCGGCGTCTGCAGTCGGCCGCGGCGCTCGTGCGGGTAGGCGGTGACCTTGGCGCCGCGAAGCGGACGGCCGCGTTCATCGAAAACCCGCCCGGTGATGCGCACCAACGCGGAGGGCGCGTCCTCGCGATCGAGGGCGCCCGGCACGGTCGGACCTCGCCGCGCGGTCGCATCCGCCCGCGCCGCTTGCGTGCCCGTCGAAGGGTCGTTGGCATCGCGCACCAGCCAAGCGGTTAGCGCGACACCGGCCACGAACAGGGCGGCGGCGCCCACCGCCACGAGGCGCCCGGCGCGGTGCGGCTTGGGCATTTGCGCCAGCAGCAGCAGCCCTGCGTACATCGTCTTGCGGTCTCCGGCGCTCTTCCGCTCGAGTCGCTCACGCAGTTTCGTGAGTCCGCGCTTGAGCCGCGTGCGCACGGTCGCCGCGGGGACGCCCATGCGCTCGGCGATCTGCTTGGGTTGCAGATCGTCGTAGTAGCGCAACACCAACGTCGTCCGGAACGGTTCGTCGAGAGTGGCGATCGCCTCGACCACCTTGCGCTCCATTTCCATGCGCTCGGCGATTTCGG
>CBDURV010000131.1:0-8618 GCA_965369495.1 uncultured bacterium | reverse complement strand
GGGGGATCCAATTGGATCCCCCCATTCCAACACCCACCTGAACTGTCGGAGAGGCAGAATTGTGCCTGGCGCAGTAGTTCCCAGTATCTCCGCGAATTTGAAACAATGTCCGGCTATGCAGCGCCTTGTGACGACCCTGTTGCTCTCCCCGCTCCTCTTTGCGCAGGAAGCGCCGCCCAACGGCCCCCAGCGGCCCGATCCGGGGTGGCATGCGCTGGTGGCCAAGACGATTCACGTCAAGCCGGGCGAAACGACTGCCGGCACGATCGTCATTCGCGACGGGAAGATCGTCTCGGTGGGCGCGGGGGATCCTCCCGCGGGTGCGCGGGTTTGGAAGGTGGACACCGTCTACGCCGGGTTTATCGACGCGCACGTTCCGAGCAAGGCGGACCCGCACAAGTCCACGCACTGGAACAGCAAAGTCACGCCCGGCCGCAATGCCACGGCGATCGACAAGAAGACGGCCAAGCAGTTGCGCGAACTCGGTTTTTGCGCGGCGGTCGCGGCACCCGACGCGGGCATCTTCCGCGGCAGCGCGACACTCCTCTCCCTCGACCCTCACCAACCAAAGAGCTACAAGCCCGCTGTCTATCAGGCCCTCGCCTTCGAACGCTTCCGCGACTCCAACGACGGCTACCCGACCGCGCAGATGGGTTCGATCGCCGTGATGCGCCAAGGCCTGCTCGACGGACTCGCGCCGAAGCAGCGACTCGCCTTTGTGACCACCGATGAACTCGAAGCGCTGCGCGGCGCCAAGGTCGCGGCCGAAGCGAAGCGCGCCGGCGTGATCATTGGCTCCGGCCGGGAATTGCGCCGACTCGACGCGATCGCCGCGATGAAGTTGCCGATCATCCTGCCGCTCGACTTCCCCGATTCACCCGATGTCGGCAGCATCGACGCGCGGCAGCGCGCCGACCTGCGCGCGATGTTGTTCTGGGAACAGGCGCCATTCAACCCGCTGCTGCTGCACGAGGCGCAGGTCGCGGTGTCGCTCACCACCGACCGCCTCTCCAAGCGTTCCGAGTTCCGCGCGAACCTGCGCCGCTCGATCGAGCTGGGGCTTTCGAAGCCTACGGCGCTGGCGATGCTCACCGTGCATCCTGCAGTGCTGCTGGGCGTCGAAAGCGAACTGGGCACGATCGAGGCGGGCAAGCGCGCGACCCTGCTCGTGACCGACGGCGACATATTCACGCGCAAGGGCCGCGTCGAGGCACTCTGGATCGACGGCAAGCGCACCGAAATCAACGCGCCCAAGGTGATCGACATCGCCGGCACGTGGGTGATCAACGCACTTCCGCGCGTGATTCCGCCGACGACTCTCTGGGTGGACGCCGAGCACCGCATCCAGGCGCGCATTGGAAAGACCAAGAAGGCTGCGCGCGATACGCGCTGGAGCGAAAACCGGCTCAGCTTTTCCACCGAGGGCACGACGTTTAGCGGCACGGTCGGCGCCGACAGCCGGTCCATGCACGGCCACGGTGTCGATGCGCGCGGACGCGCCTTTGTCTGGACCGCCAAGTGGGCGAAGCCCGACGAGCCCAAGAAGAAGAAAGAGAAAAAGGCGACCACGCCCGAGCGCCCGGTGCTCGTGGTGCCCTATGGGCCGTACGGGCGCAGCGCGCCGATGACGCAGCCGAAACGATTGCTCCTGCGTGGTGCCACTGTCTGGACCAGCGGCCCCGCGGGCATCATCGAAAACGGCGACGTGCTCATCGGCGAAGGCAAGATCATCTACGTCGGCCCACAAAAGGACCACGGCAAGGTCAAGACGATCGACGTGACGGGTCAGCACATCACCCCCGGCATCGTCGATTGCCATTCGCACACCGGCATTTCCAAGGGCGTCAACGACTCGGGCCAGGCGGTCACCGCCGAGGTGCGCATCGGCGACGTCACGAATCCCGATCACATCAGTTGGTACCGCCAACTCGCCTGCGGGGTGACCACGGTCAACTCGTTGCACGGCAGCGCCAACCCGATCGGCGGGCAGAGTCAGACCAACAAGGTGCGCTGGGGCGTGCGGCATCCCGACGACATGCACTTCGAGGGTGCGAAGCCGGGCATCAAGTTCGCGCTGGGCGAAAACGTCAAGCAGTCCAACTGGGGCGACGACTACCGCACGCGCTATCCGCAGACGCGCATGGGAGTCGAGGCGATCATGCGCGACCGCTTTTTTGCCGCACGCGACTACGCCCGCAGCCATGACAAGGTCGATCTCGAACTCGAAGCGCTGGCCGAAATTCTCTCGG
This sequence comes from uncultured bacterium, assembly GCA_965369495.1. Taxonomy (GTDB): domain Bacteria; phylum Planctomycetota; class PLA2; order PLA2; family PLA2; genus JBCDBY01. The sequence goes on along the minus strand of CBDURV010000131.1, from coordinate 6,369 downwards.
GCGAACGGCTCATCCACTGCCACAGCTACCGGCAGGACGAGATTCTGATGCTCACGCGCATCGCACGCGACTTCGGCTTCCGGATCGGCACCTTCCAGCACGTGCTGGAGGGCTACAAGGTGGCCGACGCGATCAAACTACACGCCATCGGCGCCAGCGCGTTTTCGGATTGGTGGGCCTACAAGGTCGAGGTGCAGGATGCGATTCCCTACAACGGCCCGATCATGCACGAGGCGGGCGTGTTGGTGAGCTTCAACTCCGACAGCGACGAACTCGTGCGGCGCCTGCACCTCGAGGCGGCGAAGGCGGTCAAGTACGGCGGGCTTGAACCTTCCGAGGCGCTCAAGTTCGTGACCATTAACCCCGCCATCCAACTCGGCATCGGCAAGCGCGTCGGTTCGCTCGAAGCGGGCAAGGACGCCGACCTCGCCATCTGGAACGCGAGCCCGCTCTCGGTCTATACGCGTTGCCAGGCGACCTGGATCGACGGACGCGAGTACTACTCAACCAAGCTGGATCAACAGCACCGCACATGGATCACGTCGGAACGCGAGCGGCTGATCCAGAAGATCCTCACCTCGCCCAAGACAAAACGCGGAAAAGCGCCATCGAAGGAAGAGCCCACCTACTTCTTCTGCGGCGATTGCGGACTGGGAGGTGCGCGATGAACCGCGTGGCCATTCTCCTTCTGATTGCCGCTCTGGCGAGCGCGCAGGACCTCGGAGTCAAGGCGCCGCCGCAGTCGCGCGACATCATGATCGTCAACGCGGTTATCCACCCCGTGAGCGGCCCCGTCATCAAGCTGGGCTGGCTGCACATGGCAAAGGGCCGCATCAAGGCGCTCGGCGCCGGCGAACTGAGAATCGACGGGGCGATCGAAGTGATCGATGCCAAGGGGCAGCACGTCTATCCCGGTTTCGTCGCGCCCTACACGTATCTGGGCCTGACCGAAATCGGCGCGGTGCGCGCGAGCACCGACATGACCGAGGCGGGCGAAATCAACCCTGAGGTGCGCGCCGCCGTCGCGGTCAATCCCGACTCGACGCTGCTGCCGGTCACGCGCAGCAACGGCGTGCTCACCTTTGCCACCTTCCCGCGCGGCGGCGCCATTCCCGGCCGCGCCTGCGTCATGTCCACCGATGGCTGGACGTGGGAAGACATGGCGCTGCTGGCCGACGCCGGCCTCGTTGTCGCTTGGCCCAATCCCGATCCCGGCCCGCGGCCCGAGCGTCGTGGTCGCAGGCGGCGCCCCGCGCCCGAGCGCGGCATGAAGCGGCTCAAGCGCATTCGCGAAACGTTCGAGGCGGCGCGCGCCTATCTCGCGGCCAAGAGCGCCGACGCCACCACGCCGACGGATGTGCGTTGGGAGGCGATGCGTTCGATACTGGAGCGCAAGCGTCCGGTTTTCTTCCTCGCCGACGACTACGCGCAAATCACGAGCGCGATCGACTTCGCAATACAGCAAAAAGTACGGCCGATCATCGTCGGCGGTCGCGACGCGTTGCTTTGCGCGGACCTGCTGAAAAAGCACGACGTGCCCGTTATCGTGCGCGGCGTCCACACGTTCCCGCGCCGCAACGACTCGTTCCACGACGAGATCTACTCGCTGCCCGCCAAGCTGGAAGCGGCCGGCGTGCGCTGGTGTCTCGCCAGCGGCGAACGCACCTCCAACGAACGCAACCTGCCCTACACCGCGGGCCGCGCCGTCGCGTTCGGCCTGCCGCGCGATGCCGCCCTGCGCGCGATCACGCTCAGCGCCGCCGAAATTCTCGGCGTCGGCAAGCAGTTGGGCTCACTGGAAACGGGCAAGCGCGCGACTCTGTTCATCTGCAACGACGATCCGCTCGAGATAACGTCTCAAGTTGTCGCCGCATGGGTAGACGGCAAGCGCATCGCCCTGTCCAATAAGCAGACCGCATTGGCTGACAAGTATCGGGAGAAGCTGAAACAAATGCGGTAGGGATAGGCATGAACAGCGAAGTTTTGGCGCGACGGTTTGGGCTGCAGTCCGAGGCAATCGAGGGTTTCGCGACACCGGGAACCAAGCGCGACTACGCGCCCGACCTGGCGCTCGAACCGGTGCACGTCGAGGTGCGCCTGCGCTTCGACATCGAGAACGAATCCGCGCACGGGACGGTGACCACCACCGTGCTCTCCAACCGCGCCGGCGCGCGCTCGCTCAAACTCGACGCGATCGGCCTCGAGGACGTCACGATCGGCGGTGCCGAAGGGCGCTACGACGGCGAATTCGTCCACATCACCTGGCCCGACGCGGTTCCGCCCGGCGAGCAGAAGAGCTTTTCGGTTTCGTACACCGTTCGCTCCCCCATTACCGGTCTCAGCTTCCAGCATCCGGACGCCACTGATCCCGATCGCCCGCTGCTCGTCATAAGCGACAACGAGACGGAACGCGCGCGCTACTGGATGCCCTGCGTCGACTACCCCACCGTGCGCGCACGCTACGACTTCCATCTCACCGCGCCCGCGGACCTGACGATTCTCGCCAACGGCGTGCTCGAGTCGGAGACGCCGCACGACGACGGCACCAAGACCGCGCACTGGCGCCTCGACTACCCCTGCCCCAGCTATCTCTGCTGCATCGGCATCGGCGACCTGATCCGCGTCGATGACGGCCAACACGGCGAGCGACCGATCGCCTACTTCGCGTCACCGCGCCACAAGGCCTCCGACCTCGCCAACTCGTTCGCCGGGTCGGCGCGCATGATGGCGTGGCTCGAGGAGCGACTCGGCGCCCCGTTCCCGTTCTCCAAGTACTACCAACTCGTCGCGCCCGGCATCGGCGGCGCGATGGAGAACATCTCGCTCACCACATGGGACGAGGCCTTCCTCTGCGAAGAGACGATGCAGCCCGAGTTGGGTTGGGTCACCGAGAGCATCAACCTGCACGAGATGAGCCACAGCTACTTCGGCGACGCGATCGTCTGCCGCCATTTCGAGCACGCCTGGCTCAAGGAGTCGTGGGCGACGTACATGGAATCGGTCTGGCAGGCCGACGTGCACGGCCAGGATCGCGGCGACTACGACCTGCATCGCAACGCGCGCCTCTACTTCAGCGAGGCGCAGCGCTACGTCCGGCCGATCGTCACGCGCACCTACGATTCGAGCTGGAACATGTTCGACCTGCATCTCTATCCCGGCGGGGCGTGGCGCATCCACATGCTGCGGCACCTGATCGGGGAAGACGAATTCTGGGCGGCGGTACGCGACTATGTGACCAGCTATATGGGGAAGGTCGTGGAAACCGACGACTTCCGCCACAAGCTGGAAGAGCACTCCGGCCTCAACCTGACGCGCTTTTTCGACGAGTGGATCCATGGGCGCGGGTATCCGCGGCTCAAGGCGAAGTTCACGCACGACGCGGAGAAGAACGAGGCGAAGCTGGTCATCGAACAGACGCAGGTGGATGACAAGCGCGGCGTGGGCACCTTCACCTTCCCGCTCGACGTGCGCTGGACCGACGACGATGGCGAGCACACGCTTGCGCTGAACATCGACGGCGCGCGGCACAGCACCAGGTTCGCGGTGACGGGCAAGCCGCAGCGCATCGAGCTCGATCCGGGCTCCAAGGTGCTCTTCGGCGTCGAGTTCAATCCCGGCGACGACATGCTGCGCCGCAGCCTGACCGAGGCCGGCGAAATCCGCACGCGCATCTGGGCCGCGGAAGAACTGATTCGCACGGCGCGGCGCGCCAACCTGACCGCGGTCGGCGAGGCGATGGCGAACGAGCCCTTCTGGGGCGTACGGGTCGCGGTCGCGCAGGCGCTGGGCAAGTCGGAACAGGCGGAGTCGGCCGCGCCGCTGGCGGCAATGTTGGCCGCCGAGACCGAACCGATGGCGCTGCGCTCCGTCGCCGGCGCGTGCGGCGAATTCCGCGACGAGCGTTTCGCCCAGGCATTGCGCGCACGGCTGGAGCGCCCCGCGCCCCCGATCGCGCGCGGCGAACTCCTCTGGACGCTGGGCGATCAGCGCCACGAAACCGACGAGCCGCGACTCACGGCGGCGCTGAGCGAGCCGAGCGCGCGTGACCATGTCGCCCGTGGCGCGGCTCGCGGACTGGGCGAAATCGGCACGCGCAGCGCATGGGACGCGATCGAGGCGCGCATCGACTATGGACGGGCGCCCAATGCGACCCGTGTCGCCGCGGTTTTGGCCCTCGGCCGCTGCGGCGGACGGCTCGGCCGCCTGATGCGCGACCGGACGTGCGATCGGCTCATCGACGCGACCCGCGACCGCGTGCTGCGCGTGCGCATCGTCGCCGCCAGTGCGCTCGCGGCCCTGCACGCCGAGCAGGCGCTGCCCGCGCTCGCGGCGCTGCGCCGCAACGTGCCGCAGCAGGAGATGCCCCTGATCGATCGATTGATCCAGCGCATCCGCAAGGGTCCGGCCGGGGAAGAGATGCGCAAGCTCAACAAGCGCGTAGAGGAACTCGAAACGCGCTGCCGCAAACTCGATGAGCGGCTACAGGATTTCGAGCCCGAAAAGTCGTAGGGTTGTGTCCATGGCACGCACCCGCGAAGACTTCCGCGAGTATCTGTTCGATCACTATCTGCCGCGCTGGCGCGAGCATGGGCAGGACGCCAACGGCGCGTTCGTCTATCACCTCAACCCGGACTGGTCGCGCGCTGAGAATCCGGAGCGACGGCTGCGCGTGCAGGCGCGCCAGACGTATGTCTTCGCGAAGGCCGCCGCGCTCGGCGCGGGTCCCGAGCACGTCCACGCGGCCCGCCTGGGTTTCGACTACCTGCTCGACAACTTCGCCGACTCCGAACACGGCGGCTTCTTCCTGACGGTCACGCCGGAGGGCGAACCGCTCGACACGAACAAGGAACTCTACGAGCACGCGTTCGTGCTACTCGCGTGCGCCGCGATGCATGAGGCGACCGGCGACGAACGCGCACTGGCCACGGCGCACGGCATCTGCGAACTGCTCGACGGCAGTTTGGCGGACGCCGCCAACGGCGGCTTTTTCGAAGGCGCCGACCGCGCCTGGAATGCGCGCCGCGAAGGCGCCCGCCGTCAGAACCCCCACATGCATCTCTTCGAGGCGATGCTGGCGTGGTCCGAAGCCGATCCGGACGGGCCCTGGAAGCAGCGCGCGACCGATCTGCTCGAGTTGTTCTACGCGCGCTTCTACGACGTACCCACCGATCTTCTGCGCGAGTTCTACACGCAGGATTGGAGCCCCGCCGCCGGCGAAGAGGGGGAGGTCGTGGAACCCGGCCACCACTTCGAGTGGGTCTTCCTGCTGGAGGAGTACGCGCGCATCTTCGGCGAGGCGCAGTGGGGCGACGCGACCATGGGCCTATGGGGCTGGGGGCGCGAACACGGTCTCGACCCGAAGGGCGGTGCGTACGACGAATGCCGGCGCGACGGCAGCGTGGCGCGCGCGACCAAGCGCGTTTGGCCGCAGACCGAATGGCTGCGCGCGCTGGCGATCCGCTACCGCGACTCGCTCGAAACGAACTGGAGCGAGCAGATCGAGGCGCACCTCGACTGGATGCGCGAACGCTTCTGCGCCGATACGTTCCCCGGCTGGAAGGAGCAGATCAACGCGGAGGGCAACGTGATCTCCGACACGATGCACGCCACCTCCGTCTACCACGTCTTCGGCGCGTTCACCGCGCTCATGGATGCGCTCTAGTGCGCTGGTTATCGGCCCTGGGCTTTGGGCTGTGGGCTTTGCGCCGCAACTAGATCGCACATGACGTAGCCACTGTCATTGGGCCTCGGTTGAACGCAGCGCCGCCCCACGACCCACGAGTCCCCCGTGCTTTCTAGCGCACATGGATGGCTTGGTTGCTTCGCAAAGCCCAAGGCTCAGAGCCCAAAGCCGACGCCGAAGCGCTCCAACTCGACGACCGAACTAACTCCGCAGTTGCTTCATCCGCTCGATGACGGGCGGGATGACTTCGTTCATGACCGCCTCGTCCATCGCGAAGCGAATGCCGGCGCGGTTGAAGAGGTCGGGCAGCGGGCGGCTTCCGCCCAGCGCGAGCGCCTCGCGGTAGCTGGCGATGGTGCCGGCGTGGTCGAACTTCTCCTTGCGCCACATCTGGAGCGCGCCGATCTGGGCGATGCCGTACTCGATGTAGTAGAGCGCGTGCGCGAAGAAGTGCGGAATGCGCTGCCACTGCGGGCCGCGGTACTTCTCCAGGCCGCTCCAATCGATCATGGAGGGGGTGAAACGCTCGGCAAGTTCGATCCACTTCGCTTCGCGGGCGGCCGCATCGGGGTGGCCGGTCTTGTAGATCCAGTGCTGGAAGGCATCGACGCGCGCCACTGATCCGAAGACTGAAATCGTGCCGGCAAGCTGCGCGTACTCGATTTCGCGCGCCTCGTCGTCGCTCA